>NZ_VTSR01000015.1 GCF_008329715.1 Gimesia chilikensis
GGAGAGAACTCAGGAAAACCAGGAAGCAATGGCAACAATTCGCTTTGGTGGGAAACTATTTGTAATCGGAGTTACTAGCCGCCGGTAATTTTTAGCCGCGCTGCATACATCACCGGTGGCGAACGCCATTCCGCTCATGGTGGGTTTGCCTATTCCTGGTTCGAGTATGCTGCAAGAATCTTCATCGGCAGTGGTCGTATCCCCCCTACTGAAAACGGTCACGATCTTTCCGATCCTGTGCTTCTGTAATATAAAGCACAACACGTTCCAGACTCTCTTCACCACCGTCGATCAACTCCGTATCGCCTCCGCGCGACCAGATTTTCTGATTCGAGATCGGATCGGGGTCCTGGCGCAGCACACGGGTTGCGTTGGCTTTGAATTGATCACGAACGATTTTTGGCTCTGAATCCGCGGTCACGGCGATATGAACATGATTCGCGCGTACACTGATTGCATGAATGAACCATTCACGGATTTCTGCATGTTCATGGCACACTGTTTCGACTTTGTTTCGCTGGATCTGATTCAATAAAACCGGTCGTTGCTGCATCTGATTCCGGCTCCATTGCTCAAGCAACAGTTGTGGTGGTTGATCACCGCTGTTCGTTTTACGCCATCCACGTCGATCTCCCGGCAACCACGTTCCATAAGTGGTCCAGGTAATGAAATAGGTGAATGGTTCGATCATAAAATAAATCATCCATCAAACTGAGCGGCAAAGCGCTAGCTGCCGGTAATTTTTAACCGCGCTGTATATATCACCGGTGGCTAGCGCCATTCCGCTCACATGCACGCCACGCCCAAACAGCGATCACCCTTTGCGCAGTTCCCCGAACGCTGTCTGCATTGCGTGCGTCAGCATCAGACCGTCGTTGGCGTAGACGACCAGTCGGGCGCCCTGGCGGATTGTGCGCAGGGCCTGCTGGGTGGTTCCGAACCAGCAGCCTGCGGCGACGTGCTGTGCGTTCGAGACGTCGATCACTTTCTGGATCGCGGTGATGAGTTCCGGGTTGTCGTACTCGCCGGGGATGCCCATGTTGGTCGTCAGATCGCCGGGCCCGACGAAGACCGCGTGCACGCCGGGTATCGAACAGATCTGTTCCAGGTTTTCGATGCCGGGCACCGATTCAATCATCGGTATGAACAGCGTGTTCTCGTTCTTTTTCTCGATGTAGTCGGCCGTCTTCTGATTGACGAACTTCCCCTCTTTCAGGGCCTTGTCCAGCACAATCCCTTTCAACGGTCGATAGACGGCGGCCGCCGCCAGCTGCTGTGCCTCTTCGTATGTTTCAACATAAGGTACCACCACGCCGTCAAACGTATCACACACGCGGGCCACATCTGCAGCGTCGCGACTGTGTGTGCGGGCCAGGCAGACAATACCTCTCGACTTCAGGGCATACCGCAGCGGCAGAAACTCTGCGAGGTCGAGCGTCGTATGCTCGGGCGTGACGATCACAAAATCGAGCGAGTTGTCGGGGATCGACTCGACCATCGCCGGAACCACCGCATGCTGAAACAGCGACCCATACACGGTCTCGCCCCGAACCAGTTTCTCTTTCAGTTTCTTCACCAGCATAACCGCGCTACCTCGACTGCAGGAACAGAGTGATTATTCGAAAGACGTTCACTCCATCATGCCGGGCGAAAAGTTGCATGTAAAGAAAATGTCGAGGTTTTGTGGAAAACTACTGTACAAACTAAGTCAAGCAGTTAACCTGAAAGGTCTCATCGAGTACATCTGAAACTCACTCGCCATTTTCTATCATCTACCTTTGATGTGCATACAATGCAGACAGTCGTATGAAATTCAGATCTCCCAGGAATTGTTAACCCAAACTGGAACTGATACAGCAATGAATAAATGGTTTTCTCTGTGGCTGAGTCTTGGATCATCACAAAGACGATTCCCTCAGATCCAGGTTGCTCTGGTATTCATCCTGTTCTGTCTTTTCGCTGACCTGGCATTAGCTCAACAGGAAGATCAATCCAAGGTCCAACCTCTGATCACATTCCTTTCCCATCGTACGGGGCACAATGTCCTGTATACAATGCACCCCGATGGATCACAGATCACACCCGTTTTGGGAGGTCCCATTTCTGATCAGCCCGTATTCACGAAAGGCGTGACCATGTTCCGGTCACCACACTGGACACGACAGAGCCCCAATGGGAAATACTTTGCTTCGTGGGTGTATGAAGAAGGTCACCCTTTTTCAAAATGGCAGGGTGACCTGCGTGCCATGCTCTGGGTGGGTGATCTACAGGGGACATGGACCCGCATTCTGAATCCTGACTGCACAGAACTCTTTGCCTGGTCACCTGACAGCAGACAGATCGCCTGGTCCACGAACTCTGCAGACTCCCGGATCCGCTTCCGTCAGAAAAATCAAGCCGAGCTAAGTCGAATTTATGTGGCAGGAATTGATGGTTCACATTCCAGACAGGTGATGGAAAAAGAGGGATCGTGGCTTGTGGAAGACTGGTCGCCAGACCAGCAACGATTGTTGATTACACACCCCAGCGACGGTGCAGAACTCAATGACTCACGATGTGAACTGTATGAACTTCGTCTGCCTGAGACGTCGCCTGCGCAAGATTCCGATAGCCAGGATAAAACATCTCGATCAGAGAAAAAGAGCCTGAAGAGAATTTCATTCTCTGCAGAAAATCTGATGATCAGTTCGGCCCGTTACGCCCCTGATGGCAAGAGTCTGGCATTGGTTGTTTATAACCCGGAGAACATGTACGCCCCGAATCTGGCCGCTGATGATGAATGGGGACGCATGCGGATGATGCGTCTGCTGGGAAAGATCGCTGTCCTGTCGCTGGATACGGGTGAGGTTAAAGTCATTTTTGATCCAGACTACGGCCTCCGCGGTCCTATCTGCTGGACTGCAGACGGCAAAGAGATTCTATTCTCACGCTATCTGTCACCGGACGACATTCGCGAAAAATTTCAGTCTGACAAATCACATGGTCTGGCAATCTGGGCTATCGACCGACAGGGGAAAAAACCAAGATTCATCACCACAGGCTGGAGTCCGGATTGCAGTCGTGTTGTGAACGGAAATTAATTCCATGACGGGTTATAGCTGAAACAGCGACCCATACACGGTCTCGCCCCGAATCAGTTTCTCTTTCAGTTTCTTCACCAGCATAACGGTGCTTCCTCGACTACAGGAACAGAGTGATCATTCGAAAGACGCTCACTCCATCATGCCGGGCGGGGAGGACGATGTAAAGAAAATGTGCCTGACTTCGAAGAAATACAGACGTGTCTCACACTGATTCTGATACGATGAGACTGGCCAGAAATACATTGCAGCATTTGCGTGAACAATAATGAAGGAAGATCATGACGTTGAGATGCCGTGTTGATTTGACAGGAATTCTGCTCAGCCTGTTGAGTTTAATCCTGATCCCTGCAGGCTGTCAGCAGGCGGGTGATCCAGTACCGTTGGACGCTGCGATGGAACTGCAGGAAACGGGACACAGTGATCAGGCAATCCAAATGCTTGCCAGGGAAGACATTGAAAAAAATCTCCATGCGTCTTCTCTGCGAACGCTGAAAATCAATGAGAACGAATTTAAAGAGTTACCCCAGTGGAAGCGCGACTTTTTCTCAGAGGAATCTTTGTTACTGGTCCCCCTGCTCAAAAGGGCCGCCTATCTGCAAATTGAACAATTACAGGCAGCCGAAGATGCAGGCGCAGCGGAGAAAGCGAAAGAACTGCAATCACAACTGCAACGTCTGATCGGTTTTCTGCAGAACAAACAGAGACTTCAGCTCTATCAGCAATTGGGAGGCGGCATTCAGATGAAGCTGAAGGAAGCCACATCAGACCAGGTAGATTCATCTCAAGAATCGACGTAGAGCCTGCAAGCTAAGGGGAGAGTAGATCACTCCAGCTCATAATCCGCAAACAGCCGGTAGTCCCGTTCGCGTATCCACACAGTCAGCAGCGACTTCAGTTCCTCGTCCTGTAGCGGTCTGGTCTTTCCGGTCTGAATATATCCGATCGACCAGCCAGCGGTTGCTTCCTGCAGATAAACCGCGTCTTCCCACCCCGGGATCGGTACCGGAGAATCCGATTCCGGCAGGCGGCCTACCAGGACAGCAATCGTCTCTGGTTCATCCGGCTTGTACCTGCGCACAACCACATCGGCTCCCAGCGCTTCCAGAAAACGGATCAGCTCTGCCTGTCTCATGATTCTCTTAAAGAAAAAACTTGAAAAATTGATTCATACTTTGACATCATATGATAACGACAACAGACCTCATTCTCCGCCCCAGACTCGGGAGGCAAACCATGCTGACACTGGAAGTGAATGACGTGTATTCCCTGGAGCTCGCTCCGGAGGGGGCCGGCGTCCGTCTGACGCTGACTAAAGAAGGCACACCCCTGGTCTGCCGGAAAGCAACCCGTAAGGAACTGCGCGACTTTTCCGAGTCTGCATCCGCTACGGCCTTTAAAGGCCGCCTGATCTTATATAAACAGTTCGGCAAGATCGAAATTGAAGCGAAAAAAGAGATCATCGGCGCGCTGCCCCTACCCCAGTTCGAAGCCGCAATCACAGCCGTGCTCACCGGGAGCACCGTCTGATCTCAACCCGCTAAGACAGAGAGTAATACAGAATACATAACCACTGTCATTTCCTGGTTGGTCTCCCGCGCCTCACTCTGGATTCAAAGCATCAAACAGCGCATCGAACTCGTCCGGCAGTGCGGAGAGGGGCTGCAGGTCTTCGGCTTCCGGGTTCTCGGGCAGGGGTTGAAAATCGATATAACGGATCTTCAGCGTCACGTCGAATTCGCCGAGGGTCATGTCCAGCAGAACGAAGCTGGCGCCCATCATGGCTTCCCGGTTTTCCTCGGTCAGACCGGGGACATACACGATCAGATCGATGGCACCGTCTTCGGTCTGTAACCAGAAGTAGAAGTCGTCCGGCGTCAGTTCCTGCTCGCCGAACTGCAGGGCACAACCCGCTAAATCCATCCGTTGTCGAAAGGGGGTGAACGTCCAGCCGGGCAAGTCGGGGGCACTGTCGATCAACAGCATCACTGCAGGAAACGCCTCTTTCACTCCGTCGGCACTGATAACCAGATCGCGCACGCCCTCATCATCGGGCATAGAGATTTCGTAGGTCAGACCTTCGTCGACCTCCTGCAGTTGTTCGCCCAGTTCCGGCAGCAGTACTTCCTGCTGGTCTTCCAGATGTTCAAAACGATGCAGGTTGTTTTCAAACCAGAACCAGAAAGAGAGAACATCGGGCGTTGATTCCGGGTCAGTGGTCATCGGGCTTACTCACGCAAAAAGAAAGGGATTGAAAATCACAAACGCCATCATGGCAGTTGCGGGTGGAGAAGTAAAGATTTTGTTCGTCGCGGGTACCAGTTGCCTCTCAGCGGCAAAGCTACTTTATGATCCAGCCCTGCTTAAAACGATTGTCATAGTCGGGCCAGCCATAGGCCCCCTCTGTATCCTCAACTCCCATCAGGTTCTTCCTGGCGATTGGCAGCCCGGCAAACAGGTTTTCCTCTCGCGCCTGCAGCAGAATGTCCTTCAGCATTGCGCCGATCTGTTCGACCGGCTCACCTTCATCCTCACCCAGAGTTTGCTTACTCCCGTCAGGCAGGGTCAACTGAATCGGTTCGTCGTTGTCCCACAGCGCATCAACGGCTTCAGACCACTGGGGAAATTCCAGCATGTTTTCTTCGATGTACGAATTCCATTCGCCGTCCGGCTTCGCACCCGGACGCGTGTCAAACACCAGCGCAATCCAGCCCGCCTGAGCAACGGAATACCCCAGCGTGATCTGGGTAATCGGATCCTCATCTGCACCCGGCCCCTGGTTCACATAAACCGGGTAATCGCGGATCCTCTGCTTGAGATGCTTAACAATCGCCTGGCGATCCTGTTTGAGATTGATTTTCATGGTGTCTTTTCCCGGAGAGTATATCTGATAAATACAACGCCACGATCATACCGCACATCAGCAGTGGAACAAACGCGGGTTGAGACTCCCTGCCAGCAATTTATTCCAGCAGCTTCGTCAGCGCCAGTTCCAGCATGTCCCGACGAACCAGGCCAGCACGCAGAGAGGAGGGAATATTCGACTCTCCCCAGCAGGCCCCCGCCAGTTGACCGCAGACAGCACCGGTCGTGTCGGCGTCGTCTCCCAGGTTCACGGCCTTCAGCACCGCTTCCTCAAACGAGTCGGCGGCGTGAAACGCCCAGAGGGCGGCTTCCAGGCTGCGGATAACCCAGCCCGATCCTTCGATCTCCGGCGGCTGTCTGCGTCGAAAGCTGCCGTCTGCGATCTCCTGTACCAGTGGATGCAGGGGTTTGATCGCGTTTAACTGCTGCAGCGTCTGCCAGTCCGCAGCGAGCACCGTTTCCCGCGATTCTCCCCGGATCAACGCTGCCAGCACACAGGCCAGGTAGCGACAGGCATCGCGGCATTGCTCACTGGGATGCGTAGGCAGGCTCGACTCTTCCGCCAGCCGGGAGAACTCAGCCAGATCGGATTCGAACAGTTCCGCATACCGCATGGGCACCGGCGCCAGTCGCATGATCGAACCATTGCCACTGGCATATTCATGCGAGTCACCCGACGTGAGTGCATTCCCGTTGACGGAAAATTCCCCCAGGGCCCGGCGGATCGTCATCCCGATATCAAAACAGCGGCCGTTGACCGAATAGCGGCCCGTCTTCCACCATTGCACGTAGCGCTCGGCCTGGTCGTTCAGATCCCAGCCGACGTCCGCGATACTGTCGGCCAGCGCGAGTGCCATGCTGGTGTCGTCGGTCCAGGCCCCTGGTTCAATCGGATGCGGCCCACCCCCGCGATACCCGGTCACCGGCGGAAAGCTGCCCGGCGACTGGAACTCCACCGCCGCCCCCAGCGCATCACCCACGGCCAGCCCGATCAACGTACCTCGACTCCGGTCTTCCATGTTGTGTTCCTCGTGTTGTGTACTGCAGGACGGATGTGGTTCATCATAGTGCATCAGACCTCTGGTAACGACTGCAGATCGGGTTCGATGAAATTGTGCTTTGCTTCCAGGGAGATCAGTCGCTCTTTGGAATAGTAGTCGAGCAGCACCCCTTTCTTCAGCATGCGGGCACAGGTGTTACAGAATTCGTCTGACGACTCGAACGGCCCCTCTTCCCGGAGGGCGTGGCAGACCAGCCGCATGAAGGCGACCGTGATGGTCTCGTGGTAGCCTCGCTCCAGTTCGTCGGGCGTATTGGTGGCTTTGTTGTAAGCTTTGATACCGGCCCGCATGCGGAGCAGTGCTTCCGCGTAGGGAAAACGCATGGCATAGAGATAAGCCACCCGGACATGCGCCCGGTGCGTCCACTCCTCGGAGGGCAGGGTGCAGGCTTCAAAGGCTTCCAGTAGCTGGGCATCATCCATGGTTGGGTATTCCCGGACATTGAACAGGTCGACTTCATTGGCAGCCTGTGAAGTTAGTTGACGCCGATTAAGGGGCACACTGTTAAGAATGGAGCCCCGACAGCGGGCGGTCAAGTGCGTAATCGCGTGACGGACGGGCTTTCCACAGATTACACGAAAATTTCATCTCATGGTGTCTCCAGACTGAACCGGGACCTGGGACGGATTAAACCAGCCACAAGCGCAAAGGGGAACTCAGTGCGTAAGAATTACGGTTCGCGCATCGACGTTAAGTACCTGGGTTCCGTTTTCATATTCGATTAACGGTTGATCCCAGTGGGCATGCCCGCGGACGACCAGGGGATTGCGACGCGTACTCAGCAGGTCTCGCACGCGGGCTGATCCCTGCTGCCGGGCATTCAGGCCGCGGGGGCCGTCGTGCAGCAGCAGGATGTCGATCCGTTCTTCCAGCAGCAGTTCCAGGGCAAACAGGTAATCTTCTTCACTGCGTCGCTGATGGCGTTCCGGATTGCCGATGATCCCGCCGATTCCTCCGATGCGGAGTCCATCGAGTTCAACGAAATCACCATCCAGGTAATGCAGATGTGCGGGAAAGCGGGGTTGGGCTTTACTGTTTTCGCCATAGGTGTCATGGTTGCCGGCCACTCCTGCCACCCAGGCAAATTCATCGCCAAAGGCCCGCCAGACGGCGCTCACATCGCCGGTGCCGCCCCGTTTGTCGAGCGCGGGGACGGTATAGAAGTCCCCCGCCAGCCAGACCGCGACACGGGAAGGATCGTGAATTCCGACCTCAGGCAGGACTTCCTGAACCAGGCGCAGGGGGAGTGCTTCTCCCAGCAGACGCGGCGGACCGCCGGGCGATTCCTGAAATCGCTCGCGGCCCTGCAGATCGGCGGTGACAACGACAGCATCCAATCCCACAGGCAGCGCATCAACCCGCGCATGATGAATCGGCAGACGTTCTTCATAGAAGCCGCTCCGGCGGCTACCTGCGTTGAGATACTTAATTTCTTTGAGATGTGTTGCGGAAAAATCTATAATTTTCATATCGAGCAGACAAATCACAGTCGGTTCAGGTTCGGTGGATCATTAATCCCCATCCCTGCTTCCTTTGAGACATCAATCATAGCATGCAATACGCACCGGAAATTATTCAACGACTCCAGGCAGCTTCTGAGGTTGACGAACCGCTGGACGATTTCATCAAAGAGTGGATCGACCGGCCCTGGCCGCTCACTCCCTGGGCCAGTTGGACGCTGTTCTCACTAATCCGTCACCGTCCGCGACAGGAGTTCGTTTCACAGATCGTGCAGCACAACCTGGGTATCGACCAGCTGGATCTGGCCAAACGAGGCTATGGTGCCCACCCGGAGGGCATAAATAGTGGACCTGTGCCCGACTTGCCCGACTGGGAATATAACCTGCACGGTCGCGGTTGTTATATCGTGCATCAGGAAACGAGAATCGATATTGATGTCGACTTTTACGACGAAACCGCCGACTGGTATGATCTGTTTTTCTATCAATGGTACTTGAAATCATTGCGGCAGCCCGAACTCTGGGAAGCACGCGTCATCGAACTACATCCCTCCTTTGAAACGGTGCAGTATGCGTTTGACGAACTGCTGGAACAGGGATTCCTGGAGCAGCACTCCCACTACCGTGCCTCACGGCTCTCATTTGAGACCGGGGAGATTCTCCCCCTGCTGGAAAGTCTGACAGAGAAACACGCGGAGCCAGAGACCATGCTGCGTCTGGCCGCGGTGATTGGTGACTGGCCCCTGGTAGAGCGGCTGCTGATCTCTGGAGAAATTCCACCTGCAGTGACAGCGAAAGCCCGGCAGATCACTGCCGACCGGGAACACTTTCTGGCGAATGAATTCGAGCAGAACGAAAATCAGAGCCTGGCCTTGCGGGCACTGCAGGAGAACCAGAGCCCGGACCTGGATGACTTTTTGAAACGGACTTTACAGGAAACAAACGTCCTGTCGATAGAAACCGCCCTGGAGATCATCGCCGAAACAGGGCATCCCCAGTGGCATCCCCTGGTGTTTGATCTGCTGCACAAGGTCGACACAGCGACGGAACCCAGCCAGCCTGGCTACTGGATTCAGGCGCTGGAGTTCCTGCTACGTCGAAACTACCGCTGTGAGGACATCGTAGACCAACTGCAGTTTGCAACGACTGACTCTGATCAGGCAGCAATTCTGGCACTCGAATTTCACCCACGCTATGCACTCGATCTCTTTCGCAAAGCCCTGCGTTCCCCGACACCTCATACACGAACAGTTGCTGCCGCGATACTGGCGTTGATTGACCAGTCCTGGTGCCAGCGCGAACTACTCCGGATTCTAAACGAGTCCACCGATCAGGGAGCGACCGTAGCCTCTCGCGCCGCGCTGTCAGTGATCGGACATCGCCCGTCGAAAACAGAAGTCGACAACTGGGAACGTGAGCATCCGTTACAACTCGAAAGTGAAGAATACATCACGATCCCAGAATCCAACCTGCTCGATACACCGATGTTCCTTAAATTCGAAATGGATCAATGGCGTGACCGCGTGCTGCCGCTGCGTGACATCATCCCTCCCGGTGCGGAATAGAATCGTTTTGCTTCGCTGGCGCCATTCTGCTAATCTGAATGAGACTTTAACCTCCCCCTGAAACATCGCGGACCCGCCCATGAAGCTTCACCGTCATTTATTAATTGTCTGTCTGTGCCTGCTGGTTTCCGGCGCTGCTTGTACCGTGAACTTCAGCGTTAACGCGGAACGGGAGGAAGACCTGGGCTCGCATCATGTCATCATTCGGCCGGGAGATACGATGACCACCACGACGGAGGCCACGTTCGGCGATGAAGCGACATACGAATTTACGTGCGGCGACGTGAAGGTCCGCATCGAAAACGAAGCGCTTTCGGTGAACGGCAAATCGTATGGGATGCTGGAACCCGGACAGGAAGTGATCGTCGATCATGGGACCGTGAGTGTGGCCGGCGAAGTGCGACAGCCTGTCGCACCCCAGGCAGAACCGGCCGAGTCGCAGGCAGACTGATGTTGCGGCTGTATATTGAATTATAATCTGAAGTTCCGAAACCGGCTAAGCAGGTCCGCTTCCCCACCCTCTCCCCGGCACGACCGTTCCAATGGGAATCGGGGGCTCCTTTCTCTCCCGTCCCGACTCGAATTCCAGAATTTTGTTGATCACACAGGCAAAATCAGTAAGATATATAATATAGAGGATATTTGCCGCCCAGGCAGGAGGTAAGCGATTCGGCGGATTGACGGAGCATTTTCCTTAATCCAGGAGCGAATCTCATGTTGGAACTGGCGACAATCAGTGTTTTCTGTCTGCTCTGCTTTGCCCTGCTCAATCTTTACTGGGGCCAGCGGGTCGCCCGCCTGTACCAGGCGCACCTCGCTCAGAAATCCCACTCCAGTTACACACCGTCTGCTGCGGTCGTCTTGTCTCTGCGGGGCAATGATCCGTTTCTGGCCGACTGCCTGCAGGGTTTGCTGAACCAGGATTACCCTGCGTACCAGGTGAAAATTGTCGTGGATCACATTGATGATCCCGCTTTCGCTTTTGTGACCCAATACCTGGCAGAACACGAGCACCCCCATTGCGAAGTCAGCATCCGCGAAGTTTCCAATGGGGTCTGCGGCTTGAAGAACGCTTCACTGGTGCAGGCCATCCGGGAAGTGGATAACGACGTCGAAGTCCTTGCCTGGCTCGATGCGGATGTCATTCCCCATCGCAGCTGGCTCCGCGAACTGGTCTCTCCTCTGCAGGATCCCGAGGTCGGGGTCGCTTCGGGCATCCGCTGGTATGCGCCGCGGCATGCCAACCCGGGAACCATGGTCCGCCATGCCTGGAACACCGCAGCCATGATGCAGATGGTGGCCCTGGAAATTCCCTGGGGAGGTTCAATCGCGCTCAGCCGGGATATCTTCACCCATCCGCAACTGACCAATTCGTTCTCCCGTATGCTCTGGGATGACACGGGACTGAAAGTCATCGCAGATCAGCTGGGCCGCAGAGTGGCTTTCGTGCCTGCCACGACGATGGTCAACCGGGAATCGATCTCCTTTGACTCCTGTTTCCGCTACATGACCCGCCAGCTGGTGAATGCGCGCTATTATCATCCGCACTGGTGGCTCGTTGCCGGCCTGGGATTGATGACGGCTGTCGCGCAGACCGCGTTGCTGGTTCTCAGTGTGCTGTTCATGCTGCAGGGTGATCTGACGGCAGCAGCGAGTTCCGCGGGAGTATTGCTCTTCGCGAATGGCTGTGTCGCAGTGGCGATCTTCCGCATCAGTCTGCTGGTACACAAGACGGTCACAGCCCGCGGCGAACATTTTCAGCGTCAACCGCTGCGCACGCTGGGTTACCTGGGAATCACGGTCTACATCTTCGCGGCTGCGTTACTGGCAGCGATGCGGACCCGCACCATCGACTGGCGCGGCGTGCTGTATCATGTGCCCGATCCGTTTAATGTGCAGATCATGCATTATGAACCGTACCGGCATCCCGAAGCGAATGCCTCACTGCACGAGCTGGAACACGTTTCGATTTAAAACAGATGTTCCGTTTTCCAGTGCGGTGAACCAGGTCTCAATCAGGAACAGCTGCTTGATCCTGCGCGTCGACAGCGAGTAAGATAGAGCGGACTGAATGATCTAATCCCATCTCTGGCTGCCTTGCGCGCCCGTCTCCCGATGTAAAGACCTGCTATGTTTTCCGAATCCGCCTGGAGCCGCAAAAGTATCGGCGACGTCGATGTCGTCTACCATGAAGGCCTCTATCATCTGTTTCACCTGGTACTGCCCAATCACGACTTCATCGCGCATGCGATCAGCGATAACGGACTCAACTGGCGGCGCGTCGACAACGCACTGTTCATCGGCGATCCCGGAGGCTGGGACGACCTGATGCTCTGGACAATGCACGTCACCCCCGATCCGCATCAGCCAGGGCACTGGCGGATGTTTTATACCGGCGTCTCCCGCCGCGACCAGGGAAAAAAACAACGCATCGGACTCGCACACAGCGAAGACCTGTTCCACTGGCGAAAGGCGGACGTGCACTGGGAAGATCAGCGCGGCCACGACGATCCGGAGATCGTCAAGCAGACGCGAGCGAAGCTGGTTCGTTCGGTATCCAACAGCATCAAGGCCAAGCAGGATCTGGAAAGCAGCTTTCCCCTCGAACCGGATGCCGAATACTACGAAGCCTCGGTAGACGAAGAACGCAACTGGGTCAGCTTCCGCGATCCCTTCTATTTTCACGAGGAAGACCGCGGCTGGCTGATGATGGCGGCACGCACCAACGAAGGCCCGCTGGTTCGCAGGGGCTGTGTCGGTCTGATGGAAGAATATAAACCCAACCATTTCCGCGCACTGCCGCCGCTGCACGCACCGATGATGTATGACGACATCGAAGTTCCCAACCTGTTCCGTATCGACGGCGACTACTACCTCGTCGGCAGTCTACGGGAAGACGCCAAGATACGCTACTGGCACACCACAGATCCGGAGCAGCCCTGGCGCAACTATTACGACAACGTGCTGCTCGCCAAGGGGAACTACGCCGGTCGCATCTGTCGGGATGACAAGGGGCTCCTGCTCTGGAACTTTTATGTCCGCGACCCTCACGACCGGATGACGAACAACATCCTGCCTCCGCCCAAGCGACTCACACGCCGGAGCAACGGACAATTAAAGGTTCAGACTTACGAAGGCATCATCGAACGCATTGTCGATACTCTCGATTCCCGCTGCCTGCACACTTTGAAAGGGGCCCGGGATGAATCCTACTTCTGCATGATCGACGATTCCCTCGAGCTGATCAGCCAGGCCGGCTTCCAGGGGTTTGTGTTCGACGAGGAAGTCAACTGCTTTCGCATGCGTTGTCGTTTGACGATGAAGGGGGCCGGCAAATGCGGACTGCTCTGCCGGATCGATCCCGAAACGCACGACGGTTATTACCTTTCACTGGACCTGATGAAAGGGATCGGCCAGTTCCGCGCCTGGAAAACGGGGCCGCTCAGATCGGGCGAGCATATGATGCAGTTCGAATCGCTGCAGGACGGTTTCTGGCGGGCCAGTGAACCGCAGGATGTCGAAGTGCAGATGATCTCCTTCGGCAGTTACCACGAACTCAGTATCAACGACCACGTGGTTCTCTCCCTGGCCGATGCGAACTTCAGTAGTGGCATGCTGGGCTTCTACGTGGAAACAGCCTCGTTGCACGTCTCCGATCTCGAAGTGCACCATATCAAGTCACCTACCCAGACCGACGATCACCTGACCACCGGCTGGAGAACCAACGGCGAAGAACCGGGAACACTTTTGCAATAAATGCTCAGCTTTGTGCGATGCTTGCGTTAACCGCCGAACATTTTCTCATACAGACTGAAAGCGGTGCGTCCCGCGAGCAGGAGCGAAGTGATCAGGCCGATAAAGCCCAGGAACTTCATCCAGAAGGGAATCGCGTTTTCGCCCGTCATATCGGAACGGGTCGCCAGCCAGAGCATGGCGATGGCCAGCATCGGAATGCCCAGCACGGTCAGCGACTGAGCGAAGATAATCAGCCCCACGGGACTCTGTCCCATCGTCTTGGTGTAGATGGCGACGACCATCCCCATCATCAACGCGCCAACGGTACACAGCTTGGGCCACTTCTCATCGATGTAGCCCCCTTTGCCCAGACCGTCCGACAGGACCGAACCGCCGATCATTGCGTTCACCAGGAAGGAACTGAAAGCACCAGCAAAAATCCCCAGCGAGAAAATGATCACGCCGAAAGTCCCGAACCCGGGTTCCAGACTCTTGGCGACATCCGCGACGGAGCCCAGCGTTTCGACATCGGGATTCTGATACAGCACCTTGGCGGCGGTGATCAGCACCATCATCGTGATCAGCCCCAGCACACAGATCCCGACAGTCGAGTCGATCAATCCCTGTTTAAGGTTATAACGGGTCCAGCCTTTCTGTCGCACCAGGTACGACTGATAGAAGGCCCCGGCTACGGAGAAAGTCGTTGCATACAGCGCTACGACTGGCGTCATGACTTCACTGAATTTGACTTTGCTTGTATCGAATTCGGGCAGGGAAGGAATGAACCCGGCGATCGCTGCGCCCCAGTCGGGCTTCGCCATCAGCAGGTTGATCGCGAAGGCGATGATCATAATCCCCACCAGGAGCTTCATCAGGTTTTCGATCATCGCATAGAGATGTTTAAATCCATACAGTGCCAGAATGATGAAGATATTCATGGCGATAATGATCAGGATGTCTGCGTTGCTCGAACCCATAAAGGGTTCGACCGCAGCGAGAACTCCCAAGTTATTGCTGAACTGAAAACAGGCGGCGATCAGAAACAGGATGATCCCCGTTGCGGCTGCCACCGGGCGTCCCGCCCGCTTTGCCAGCTCATCACAGATCGTACCGTCCAGCTGAATCCCCAGTCGCGCTGAGAGCGCGGTCATCGCAATCATCATGATGACCGCAATCACCAGCACCCAGTTCATCTGATAGGCGTATGTGTGCCCGATCTTGGAAGCCGACAGAATACTGCCCGGCCCCAGAACCACCGAGGCGGTAATAATCGCCGGGCCCAGACTGCCGAGAATGCGCTTAATCAGATTCGATGGAGGCTGTTCGCTCATGGGAGACACCGTATTTTCTAAATAACCGAAAGAAATTAATCAGGTCGTATCTTAACAAACCTGATCGGCAAGTTAAGGCCTTACCGGTTGCAATTATGTAAATCGATCGTAAATTACGACCTCATCTAATGTTAGCTGCCCAGCTCGTTCATTGGCGGGTCGCAGGGCCTTTCCCACAACCACGAACATTGAGATCAGGTGGTCCTCGGGAAGATTGATCAGTTCCGCCACTTTATCAAAGTCGAAACCGTCCATGGGACAGGTGTCGTAACCCATCTCCTTGGCGACCAGCATCATGGTCTGGGCGGCCATCCCGCAGGAGCGCATGGCTTCGTCCCGCTCGGCTTCGATGTTGTCTTTGTAATAGTTCAGAATCATCGGCACCAGTGCTTTCTGCACTGGTTCAGGGGCATTTTTCCAGTAGCGGTCCGGCTCTTTTTCCCAGGCTTTCATATCCGCACAGATCACGACCAACAGCGACGCATCAGTCACCTGCGACTGGTTCCAGGAAGCGTCCCGCAGCTTCTGTCTCAGTTCCGGGTCTTTGACTACGAGAAACCGCCAGTGCTGAATATTGAAGGCGGTCGGGGAAAGCATGGTATAGGAGAGGAGCTTTTCGATTTCCTCATCGGTCATGCGATGCTCGGGATCGTATGCTTTGACTGAACGTCTTTCTTCTATTGCCTTTAAGGTGTCCATTATCTTTCGCTTCTCTTGACGGGTTCGGGTAATTCACAATGCGCCAGGCACTTACTATCATAGGCAGTCTCAGCGAGGATGAACACTCTCTGCCAAAATCGGAGGCAGGAAATCAGCTGTTTTTTCAGCCTTTTCAGGCGTCTCCGCCCGGATTCTTCTCTGAACAAACATTGTCGCCCGCTGAACAGACCCCTATAGTAGTTACTAAGGGCTACCGGACTTCAGGCACGGATGAGAAGGTCAACCCCCGTCTCCGGGGGCACCTGCACAACGGAATTAATCACAGGATCGGACAATGTCCCAGTCAGATAAAAAACAGACCGCCGCAACAAAAAACAGTGCCGTTACTCCACCGGAACAAAAGAAACGCTCCTTCGGACGCACCTTTCTGATTCTGCTGGTCATCGTCGGTATTCTCACCTGGTTTGCACCGCAGATCATCTCGCGCACCGCGCTCAAAGATTCCATTCTGCCCCTCGTTCTCAAACACTATCCCGCTGACATTAAAACGGGAGACGTTACACTCGGCTGGGGGCAGCCGGTCTCATTTCAGAATATTGTGCTGGAAGATTTTGAAGGTCGCCCCGTCGTCCGCATCAAACAGATCCAGACACAGAAAACGCTCTGGGAGCTGGCGAAGGACCGCAAACAGGTCGGCGATGTGAACGTGACCGGCGTGGATTCCTTTACTTACGTCAACAGTCAGGGAATCGCCAACCGGGACTTCATCACGGCACTCATCAACAAAGGGACCGAGGAACATCCGGAAGGAGAACCGGGTAAAGAGGAACCGCCGAAAACGGGTCTGCGTCAATCGCTGAAACTGAACCTGACCGATTTGAATCTGTTTGTCGTCAACACAGACCAGCAGGCGAAAGAAGAGGAAACGCCCTACCTGGCCGGTATGAACATTACGGTGACCCGTCCCGGCCCGCGAACCGAACCGGTACTCGTCGAAGGAAACTGGCATGAGAAACTAGCCGAGAATGCGGGGAGCAGCAAACCTGCGGAAATCGCCTTTACCGCCAGTGTGGTCAATGCAGACCAGCCCGATGCGTCCCGCTCCGGTTCACTCAAATTCAAATCACAGTTTTTCGACCTCAAACAGTTAACGCCCATGGTGCAGGCCTTCTCCCCGGGCGTTTACATTGACGGCATTTCCAATTCCGAAATGGAAGTCAAATGGTCGGGCACAAAAGAGGCGCCCCGGTTCACCGTCAAAGGGAACTGGGAAGCGGCTCCCTTCGTCTTCAGCGCCCCTGAGCTGATCGGTAACGACGAAATCTCGACCGACTATGCGAAAGGGAATCTGGACCTGATGGCCGCCGATGGGGTGCTCTACTTTAAACAGGCCGAGGCAGAATCACAGCTGGGGAAACTGGCGCTGCAGGGCAAAATCAATCTGAAGGACCTGCAGCACGAGGATCGCCGCGAACGTCTGGCCGGTCTGTTGTCATCCCGTCTCAAGCTGACCGGCGATCTGGACCTGGCCGAAGCAGCCCGCCAGCTGCCGGAAACCGTGCACCTGAAACCGGGAATGCGAATCACATCGGGGAACGTCAACTTCGAACTCTCCAACTATAATCCGCAGAAACCCGAAGAAGCAGCCGACCAGACCTGGCTCGTTGCTCTGAAAACTTCCGACCTGAACGGCGTAAACCAGGGACGCGAAATCCGCTGGCAGCAGCCGATTGAACTGCTGATGCGGGTCCGCCGCGAAGCGGAACAGTTCGACATAGAATCGCTCCGTTGTGCCTCGGACTTCCTCAAGCTCAGCGGCAGCGGTAATGCACGGGACCTTAAGATACAACTCGAAGCCGACCTCGACTTGCTCTCACAGCACCTGGAACAGTTTGTCGATCTGCAGGCAGTGGCTCTCAAGGGGAAACTCAAAGGGGAGGTCGATTTTCAGATCGAGAACGAGAACTGGAAAACCCAGTCTTACCTGACGTTTCAAAACCTGCAGCTGGCAGCCCCCGATCGCCGCGGCTGGAGCGAGCCCAAGCTCGAACTCACCATCGATGGCGCCGGCACCACCGACGAGAAGCAGCTGCACGTCGAACGTTTTATCGTCACGCTGCTGGCCGGCGAAGATTCTTTCCAGGCGAAACTCAAAGCACCGACAACCATTGAACGACAGGCGGAAGCAGATCAGAAACAGCAGGTGCTTCCGTTCCAGGTCCAGTTACGGGGTAAAATCGCGTCCTGGGCCGATCGCGTGCGTCCGCTGGGGAGCCAGGACCTGGAGCTCGGGGGCAATGTGCAGTTCTCCTCGGCAATCTCGATTGGTGACGAGTACGTGGCGCACGAAAACACAACCCTCGATCTGACCAATCTGCATATCGCCTCTCCCTCCCTCTGGATCGATGAGCCGCGGGCCGAACTCAAAACGGCCGGCAGCTGGGATGGGAAACACAAGACATTGAAACTGGCTACGCTGGCCTGGCGAAGTGAGGCCGTTGCCGTTAATGGCGAAGGGATCGAAGTGCAGCTGCCCCACGCTGAAGCCAGCACTCCCTCGCTCGACGGGAAGCTCGCCTTCAACGGCGACCTGCACCAGATGACCAGCTGGTTCCAGAATCCCGCAGAACCGCCGGCACAAAAATTCTATGGAAACATCCAGGGGCAGGCCAATGTGATCGTCAATGATCAGGGCCGGATGGCGAACTGGCGGACGACCATCAAGGACTTCGCCATCGAAGCGCCCCGTCGCCCCGATACGCGGGTCACAAAAGAACCGATTGCCAGCCAGCGCAACCCGGGCTGGGTGATCAGCTGGCAGGAGCCGGAGATCCGTATTGAAGGGGACACCCGTCAGAGTCTGCAGGAAGACACTGTCGCGCTCAACCAGATGTCGATTCACTCTGATATGCTCGATCTGACAGCGAAAGGCAAGATCGATAACTGGAGCACCACCCGCAACATCCGACTGACGGGTGAAGTAACCTACGACTGGGAAAATCTCACGCCCCTGTTACGCAGTAAACTTGGCCCCGATGTGCAGATTGTCGGAAGAGAGACACGTCCGTTTAATCTGAATGGTCCGCTCGGCTCGCCCCAATCACAAGAAGTGGAAGCGGTGGCCCTCGACAATATTCAACCCCGACCGTTGTATCCCAACACGCGGCCTCTGTTCGTACCAACCACGCGTTACCAGGATCTGACCGGCGAAGCGGGCATCGGCTGGGAGCAGGCCAATATCCGTGGTCTGACCAGTGGCAAGACGACCATCGAAGCCCGCATCAAAGACGGCCAGATTCATATAACTCCCATCGACCTGCAGGTCAGCGGTGGTCGACTGCGGGTGGCCCCCATTATTCGCCTGGACGTGAAGCCGGCGGCCCTTGTCTTTGGCAAGGGAGAAGTGATTGACCGCTTCCAGTTCACTCCTGAAATGACCCGCAACTCACTGCGTTTCGTGGCGCCGATGATCGCTAACAGCACCAGCATTCAGGGACAGTTCTCACTGAGTCAGGACTATGCCATTATCCCGCTCGACGAACCGGCGCTGGGTGAAGCTCGCGGTGCGATGTCCATTCAGTCAGCCAAGGTAGGACCGGGCCCCTTGTTCGATGCTCTCGCGGGAAAGATTGATCAGGTCCTGGCGATGATCAACATCAATCGTGACGGCCGCCTGATCGGCCCCGATGCGATCTTCATGCAGGTCAACAACCAGACCGTGCAATACCATATGATTGACGGTCGCGTCTATCACAGTCCGTTCCAGGTCAACATGAAAGGCATTACGATCACCACGACCGGTTCGGTGGGGCTGGATGAATCGCTCGATCTGGTGGCTGAGGTAGGCTTTTCGAATATGCTGCCCCAGGACAGTGACAAGCCGTTGATCAAGGCTTTGCTCAGTCGACCGCTCAAACTGCCCATCGGCGGTACACTCAAGAAGCCCAAGGTCGACATGAGCCAGGTTGGCAATTACGCCAAACAGATGGGCGTGAATGCCCTCGACGCCGTGCTGGGAGGCGGCATTGGTTCCCAGATTCAGAGTCTGTTCCCCGAGCGGACCCCGGAAGAGATGGAGCGCATCCAGAAAGAGCGCGAGGAACGTCGTAAAGAACGCGAAAAACGCCGCGAAGAACGACGCCTCGAAAAGCTCAAACGCAAACAGTGACCGGCACAAACCAACCATGGGAATGGCGCCAGCCGCCGGTAAATAGAAACAGTCTCGTACTTCTTCACCAGATCATCGTGATTAGATTGGCGCTGTTTAAAACGACTCTCGGAGCACCCACTGTCTCTCACCGGTGAGATATACAGCACGGCTAAAAATTACCAGCAGCTAGCGCTTTGCCGCTCAGTTTCTAACACGCCATCACTTCCCGGAAAGGGCACTCAGCTCTTCTTTACCCCCGTGCTGCGGCAGCAGGCGTTTGGCTTCCTTCAATACGAACTCGGGATCCATAAACGGTTCGTAGCTGATGTCTTGCCAGACGACATTCCCTTTCGCATCGATAATGAAAGTACCGTGCAGGGGCTGCTTTTCGAAATCGTCGTAGACATGGAACGACTTAAAGACATCCAGCTTGCTGTTTGAAAACAGCGGGCTCGGCAAATCCCCTTTGTCGTAATTCTTGATGGACGTCTTCAGGCCTTCCTGGTCGTCAGTGCTAATCGCCATCAGCGGGAAACCGGCCTGCTCGAACTCCTTGACCATCGGGGCGAACGCCTGCAGCTGCTGCGCACAGTGCAGACAGCTATAACCCAGATAAAAGATCAACACATGCGGCTTGCCCTTGAACTCATCAGAAGTGCGGAGCTGGCCTTTCGCGTCCTTGAGCTGCCAGGTCGGAGCAGGGGAGGGTTCCCAGCGGAACGGTCCCAGGGTTTTCAGATCGGGGCGATCGCCGACATCGCTGGCCAGTTTGTTTTCAATCCGCCAGTCTCCGGCATAACCGGCTGCCTCGGCGACCGGCGCCAGTCGAGTGAAGAGGGGCACATCCAGGTCGATGGTGGCAGACAGCTTTCTCAGCTTGTCAAACTCTTTCTTCGCCTCTTCCTTCTTGCCGGACTGCCAGAGCAGTTCGACCAGCGTCGCCTGGGGCTGCACTTCATTCTTATGTGAACCGATCAGCTTTCGCAGGGCCTTCTCTGCTTTTTCCGCATCGCCTGATTTCCATTGAACGACAATCAGGTAAACGTCGTCGGCACCACCGGCTTTCTTCAGCAACTCGTGTCCTTTCTTGAAGTCACCCGCTGCGATCGTCTGGTGCCCCTGCAGGGCATCGATGTGTTTCTGGACTTTCTTGATGCGGGCCACAAACGGCTTGCCCGCTTTTTCTTTTGCCGCTTTAATGTCCTTCTCGGTCGGGGCGGCTTTCTTTTTGGAATCTGCTTTCCCGTCTTTTTTTGCGTCTTTTTTCTCGTCTGTTTTGGAATCAGACTTTTCGTCGGTCGGCTTATCGTCGGCTTTCTCGGGATTCTTTGCCTTCTGCTCTGCGTCGGCCTCTGCTTTGGTTTTCTCAGTCTCCAGAGTCTCTAACCGTTTCTGCAGTTGTGCGATCACCTGCTCCCCCTCGGAAGCGCGACCACTCTGGAAATAAGCCAGTCCCAGGTAACGCAGGCGATTCAGCTGCTCGTCTTCCTCTTCGGTCGGCTCGAGGTAAGGTGTCTGACTGAGTGCGATAATATCGTCCCACAGTTCGTAGGTGCGCAAAACCTGCAGCAGACGCATCCGTCCGTACTTGGCACTCCCGCGTTTTTTGAGTGTGTTGTATTTAGGGTGCTGAGGCAGTGAGATCATGTTCTTCGCCAGATCCACCGCATCGTGCACGCGACCAATGAAAATCAGGTTGCGGATCAGCCATTCGTTGTTGTGGGCATAGTTGTGAATCTGGTCCGGCATGACCGCATCCCGCATCATGTGGGCGTGGTCCACACGGGCCGAAGCTTCCTGCTGCCAGACCGCATCCTGGTAGCGTTTGAGCCGCGAATAAATGTGACCGGGCATGTGCCACATGTGGGCGATTCCGGGGGAGGACTGACCGCAGTTCGCTGCTGAGGTCAACGCCATCTCCGGCTTGCGATGATCCCACAGATGAATTCGATAGTGGTGGGCAGGGTGCATCGAGTTCTTAGCGAAAATGTCCTGCAGCAGGGCTTCCGCTGCCACATAGCTCGTGCTGGCAGACCGCGATTGATACAGGTGCACCGCCAGGAACGCCTTGGCTTCCAGGTCATCGGGATATTCGATGATCAGGTCTTCCAGCGCTTTGGTATAAGCTTCATTACGTTCCTTGCTCTTTTTCTTGTCGGCATTGATGTAGTCTTCCAGCGCCTTGATATATTTCTTCTCTCGTGGCGTGATCTTGTCGAGCCGTTTGTTTGCTTCTTCGATGAACCCCTTGGCCCGCTTCTCGTTTTTCAGGTTGCACATCGCAGCGCCCCAAAAGGCCATCGCACAGTCTTTGTCGAGATTGGCCGCATGCCGGAAGGAACGCTCGGCTTCCAGGTACCAGAATCCGTGCAACTGTCCCAGCCCCTGATCCAGAAACTTCTGAGCTTCCGGATTCTTCACCGTCACGTCGAAGTGTACGTCGCCGGTGTCTCCCATCAGGTAAGCAGCCCGCCGCGGTCCCTCGTTGAAGACTTCACCATGATACGAATGGCCCGCCAGCACGTCATCAGACTCAGTAGACTCTTTCGCGGTCGACTCGGCTTCGGCAGACTTCTCTTTCGTCGCCTCGGTCTTGTCGGCACTCAGTACCGGTCCGGCTGAAAAACAGAGCAGGCCAGCGACTGTGGTCAGGGAGAGAAAATAACGCTGCAGGGATGCGGGGAGGGTCAAACTCATAATACTCACTCAGTTGTTGGAATGATTGAAGCTATGATTCCATCGCGGCGAAAACCGCGCACGTTACGCCATTTTACCCCCGCCGGTTTCGGAATGTCGATCCTCCCCGGCAGATTCGAAGGACAATTGCCGGAAAGATGTACTTTGACTGATATCATCGTTTCACACAGGATTTCTGCTTGCCTGATATTAATGTTCAGATTAGCATACCCGGGTTATGGCTCGAGTCTGTTTTACCCCCAACCTGGAACGCCACCTGGCCTGCGCGGCAGCGGAGGTCTCCGGTACTTCCGTACGTGATGCACTGGACCAGGTGTTTGAAAATCAACAGCAGCTAAGGGGTTACGTTCTCGACGACCAGAATCGACTGCGGCAGCACATGGTGATTTTTATCGACGGCAAAACCATCGTCGACCGGGTTCATCTCAGCGATGCCGTCGCGCCCGACAGTGAAATTTACGTGATGCAGGCACTCTCCGGCGGTTAATTTAAACCTCTATTCTCGGCTCTCTAAATCTACAAAAGAAAGGTGTCGGCATGAGCGCTCGACTGCACGTTGCCACACGCAAAGGTCTGTTTCAGCTCAAACGACACTCCGGGCAATGGTCCATCGGTCGACACGATTTCGAAGGCGCCCACGTCTCGATGTCGCTGCATAATCCCCGCAACGGGATGACCTATGCCGCTTTGAACCACGGACACTTCGGCGTAAAACTGCACCGCAGCAGCGACCAGGGAGCGAACTGGGAAGAACTCACACCTCCCGCTTATCCGGAAGGCGCCGTGAAAGGGGCAGACCCGTTTACCGCCAACGGAGAACCGAAGCCCGCCAGCCTGAATGAAATCTGGTCGCTGGAAACCGGGGGCCGCGATCAGCCCGACCGCCTCTGGTGCGGCACCATTCCCGGCGGACTGTTCCGCTCCGACGATGCCGGCACCAGTTGGCAGTTGGTCGAATCATTGTGGAATGCTCCCGAGCGGATGCAATGGTTCGGCGGCGGCAAAGACGATCCCGGCATTCACTCCATCTGCGTGCATCCGAAGAACAGTCAGCAGGTCGCGGTCGCCATCTCCTGTGGTGGCGTCTGGGTGACCCAGGATGACGGCGCCACCTGGAACTGTCAGACTACCGGCATGTTCGCCGAGTACATGCCCCCCGAACAGGCTGAGAACCCCAATGTACAGGACCCGCACCGCATGGTGCAGTCCCCCTCGCGACCGGACACCTGTTGGGTTCAACATCATAACGGCGTCTTCCGCACCACGGACGGCATTCAATCCTGGCACGCCATCGAGGGCATCCAGCCTTCGAAGTTCGGTTTCGCCGTCGCCGTCCACCCGCAGCGTCCCGATACCGCCTGGTTCGTTCCCGCAGTCAAAGACGAGAACCGCGTTCCCGTTGGAGGCAAGTTCGTCATCGCCCGCACCACGGACGGCGGCCAGTCCTCGCAGGTCCTCACCAGAGGCCTGCCGACAGGTAAGAGTTACGACATCGTCTACCGCCACGCCCTCGACGTGGATGACAGCGGTGACGTCCTCGCCGTCGGCAGCACCACCGGCAACCTCTGGATCTCAGAAGACGGCGGCGACTCCTGGCAAACCATCTCCAGCAACCTCCCCCCCATCTACTGCGTAAGGTTCGCCAAAGCGTAATCAGCCATAGCGAAACTCAATCGGTAAGTTTCGGCAACTTCTTACGCAATCGGGCCAGGCCCGCGGGGGTGACTCGGGTGTTCTCCGTATAAAGTGATCTCAGTCTGGTCAGGCCCTCCAGATGCACCAGACCTGCATCCGTGACTTGAGTCGCTTGTAGGTTTAGCAAGCGGAGGTTCGTCATTCCGCTGAGTTGTGTCAGTCCGTCATCGTTCACTGGCGTATTAGACAAGATCAACATCTGCAATCGTGTTAGATCTTTGATAAACGGCAATCCGGCATTACCCGCCCGGGTCTCACCCAGGAACAGAAATTCGAGTTGGGTAAGCCCGTCCAGGTGTTGCAATCCGGTATCACTGACGTCAGTACCGCTGAGTTCCAGGATATTTAAATACACCAGTCCTGCTAGATGCTTTAGCCCGGCATCAGTCACTTGAGTCTCTAGCAGATTGAGTCCCCGTCGGGCTAGCAGCCCCGACAGAGCCTGCATCCCAGAGTCACTCACATTCGTCTGGGCAAGATAGAGTTGCTCCAGTTGTTTCAATCCCTGTAAATGACGCACTCCGGTACTTCCGACCTGCGTATGAGTCAGGTCCAGTGACTCTAAATCGGGGAATGATTCCAGGGTCACCATTCCTACATCGGTCACCTGGGTGTTCATTAAATTGAGACTTTTCAACTTTCGGTTATTGTTGAGACAGGCTAGACCGGCATTGCCCACATTCGCCCCTCCCAAGTCCACTGATTCCAGGTTCGTCAGACCGGAGAGGAACTGCATGCCCGCATCACTGATCGCGGTCTCATGTAAATCTAAAAACTCCAGTCGGCGCAGGTTCTGAAGATGCTGCAGACCACGATCACTGATCGCGGTGTTCCCCAGCACGAGAGTCTCCAGCTCTGCGAACCCTTCGAGATGCGACAGCCCCGCATCATTGATACTCGATCCGTTCAGGACCAGTGCTCTCAGTTTGTGCAGGCCCGCCAGTTGAGAAAAACCCTTTTCAGAGAACGTAGCGTCATTCAAATCGATAAGTTTCAGATTCGTCATACGACCGATGGCAGCCAGGTCGGCGTCACTGAGTGCCTGTTGACTGCAGTTGATTTCGAAGGGCCGCTGCAATGAATCCCAGACCTCTCGGCTCACATTCGACTGAATCCAGTTCTGCCAGGAATAAGGCAACCGGCCCAGCACCCAGTTCGGCTCCGATTCGATCGAAATCTTCGGATTCGATTTCAGCTGTTGAATTGCCCGGCTGTGCTTAATTCCCGGCACGACAAACAGCACCAGACCCGCCACAACCACCAGCCCGATCCCCCGCCGGACCCAACGCAGGCGACTCACGCGTTTTGGATTCGGTTCGGTTTGGGTCATAGATTACGCCCCAGCGATAGTGTGCTGTAATGAATATCAGTTCCACCAGGTTAATCACTCAAATTCGGCAACGATTTACGGAGATGAGCAATACCTCCTTCCGTGATCTGTGTTCCGTCATATAAGATTTTTGACAGTGTTGTAATCCCTTTCAGGTGGTCCAGTCCGGCATTACTGACCTTTGTATTTTCAATTTCAAGCCACACCAGCTGTTCCAGTCCCTGCAGATGAACCAGTCCTGCGTTGGAGATCCGTGTCTTGTTAAGATAGAGATCGTACATCGCATTAAAGTCCTTTAAATGAACCAGCCCGTCATCACCGACACGAGTCTCACTTAAATTGATCGCGTAAAGTTTTTTCATCCCTCTCAGATTAACCAGACCAGCGTCCGTAATCTGGGTACCCTCCAAATAAATTTCGTACAGGTTAGTTAACGCTCGCAAATGCGCAAGCCCCTCGTCAGTCACTTGAGTCCCTGATAAATCGAGAACTGCCAGTTGATGCAGATTCTGCAGATAAACCAATCCTCGATCACTGACTTGAGTTCCCGCCAGACTGAGATACTTCAAATTCCCAAGTCCTTCCAGATGCTTGAGGCCGGCATCGCTGATTTTTGTTTCTCTCAGTCCGAGTTTTTCAAGCGAAGGAAAACGATTTAACAGCGCAAGCTGTTGGTCAGTGATGGATGAATAAGAACACTCAATCAACTTTATTCGTTGAAAAGGCAGTAGCCTCTCCTCTCCCAGTCTGTCTGTCAGCCAGTCCTGCCAGGACCGGGGTAAGGCACCCAGCAACGCATCCGGCTCAGTAGTCAACTCCACGTTTTGAATAGCTTGCAGTTGACGAATTGCCCCACCGGTCTGTACAGCAGAGACGACAAACAGCACCACCCCCGTCACAACCACCAGCCCGATCCCCCGCCAGACCCACCGCAGGCGGCTCACGCGCTTCTGATGGGGTTCGGGTTGGGTCATCGCAGAGACTCCCTCAAAACAACCACTGTTGTCCTTTGCCCGTGGTCGGCGGACGGAACTGCGTAAAGTCAAACGCCGGCAACCGCTCATCCAGACCATGCTTGCGCGCGAAGACCTGAAACAGATTGCCAATCTGTTCGGAGATCTCACCGGTCCCACGAATCCGCGTGCCGAACTCGGCGCTGTTGAGTTTCCCGTCCCGCGTCTGTCGGATCCGGCTGATGACCCGCTCCTTCCGCGTGGGTTGCGTCCGCTCCAGCCATTCCAGGAACACCGGCTCCACCGTCAGTGGCAGACGGAGCATGATATAACTGGCCGAGCGTGCTCCCGCCTCTTTCGCCGCTTGTAGAATCGCAGGGATTTCATGATCGTTCAAACCGGCAATAATCGGCGAGACCATCACCTTCGTCGGCACTCCCGCCGCGGAGAGCTCGCGAATCGCCCGCAACCGGGCCGCAGGAATACTCGTGCGGGGTTCCATCTCGCGGGCCAGTTCCGGGTCGAGCGTCGTGATCGACAGACTGACATTCACCAGCGACCGCTGCGCCATGGATTGCAGAATATCCAGATCGCGCACGACGAGCGCATTCTTCGTGACAATTCCCACCGGCTGATTCGCTTCCGACGCGACTTCCAGACATTGTCGCGTCAGCTGGAACTCGCGTTCCGCGGGCTGATAGCAATCCGTGATGCCGGAAAAAGCAATCAGTTCGGGCTGCCAGTCACTGCGGCTCAGAAAGTCGCGAAACAGCTTCGGCGCATCCCGCTTGACCATGATCTTCGTTTCAAAGTCCAGCCCCGCGTTGTACCCCAGGTATTCATGAAAGGGTCGCGCATAACAGTAACTGCAACCATGCGCACAACCCCGATATGGATTGACGCTGAAGCGGAAGTTGAGATCGGGAGAGTCGTTCTCGGTTACGATCGACTTCGTCTGATCGTCCAGGTATTCAATCCGCCGGGGCCGGGAGAGATATTCGTCATCCCATTCCAGTTGCTCCAGATCCGGTTCGGCGTACTTCGACTCAAACCGGTTGGGGGGATTGATGTGAGAACCGTGCCGCATGACTCGCTCGAATCAACAAAGAAATAAAACACCTGACACTTTGTTTATAGGCAATTCACGGGCAGGAGGGAAGGATCTTTTTCAAAGATGCAAAATTGACGACGCTTAGCTCCGTAAAGTGGCGACCTGCCATCTCACTCATCCATCTTACGACAGGGCAGAAACACATCGAACGAGGCACCGCTGTCCGACTTCGGGCTGTAACAGATTTTGCCCCCTGAAGCCTCCACCAGCGAGCGACTGAGCGACAGGCCGATTCCCAGTCCGCCCTGTTTATTGGTCGTGAATGGCGTAAACAGCTGCCCGACAAAATCGTCAGGCACTCCGGGACCGGTATCAGAGACAGTGACCCGCACCATGAACTCGCCAGCAGGCGCAACTTCAATCGTCAACCTGCGTGATAATGGCATCTCCGACATCGCGTCCATCGCATTCAGAAACAGGTTCGAAAGCACCTGCTCAATCTGCACGCGGTCTGCATAGACCACCAACATCCGGGATTCGCACACCAGTTGCACATCAATTTGTTTCTGACGCAATTCATATTCGATCAGCTGCAGGGTACTGCGGATACTGTCCAGAATGTTAAACCGCATCAGTTCCTGCGGTCGCTTTTCGGCCATCGATTTCAACCTGCGGACAATATCCCCTGATCGGTGGGAGAGAGCTTCAATCCTCTGCACCAGATCCGAAACATCCAGCCCCTGCTCAATCCGTGTTTTCATAGCCGAACTGTAATTCGCCATTGCAGTCAGGGGCTGATTGAGTTCGTGCGAAATGCCTGCCGTCAGTTCGCCCATGATCGCCAGCCGCGAAGCATGCGCCAGAATGTCACGGTATTCCTGCGTTTTCCGTGCCGCGGTATACCGTTCCGTGATGTCCTGCACCGTCCCATGCATGCTGATGACGTTCCCCCTGGTATCTTTTTTCACGGCGCCCCGTTCGTGTACATAACGCACTTCCCCGTCAGGACGGATGATCCGATGTTCGATACTGTAGGGCAGGTCATTTAAAATCGACTGCTCCACAACTCGTTCCAACAGTCCCCGATCCTCCGGGTGGATTGTCTTGAGAAAGGACGGATAAGTGGGTCGAAATGTGTCCGAGGGAAGATCAAAAATTCGGAAGACTTCCTCCGACCACCAGAGTGAGTCGTCCGTAACGTCCCATTCCCAACTGCCGATATGCGCAAGTCGTTGTGCCTCGGACAGTTTATCATGCGTCTTGTTGAGTTCGATTTCAGATATTTTCTGCTCACTGATATCTTCAATAATAATCAGAATCTCATCTTGCAGATAAGGCTGCACCCGGGCGCGATACCAATGCTGCTGCCCTTCTATCGTCCGCGGGTAATCAATCGACTCCCGTTTCCTCTCAGCTTGCACCCGTTGAATTGCTTCGGTAAAGGGTAACCTGATTTCATCAGGAAGCAGATCCCAGATTTTTTTGCCTGACGAGACATCAACGTCTGAAAACAGACGCTCCCGGTGACTGCCGTTAAAATTAACGATTTCCCCATCGTGGTTGATTACCAGCACCTTGTCAGGCAAATTCTCAAACAACGCGGAGAACTGGGCAGTCTTCCAGGCCAGTTCCGAGGTACGCTGCCTGACCCGCTCTTCCAGTTCCTCATTGACTTTGAGTATCGCATCTTCATCCCGTTTTCGTTGAGTGATGTCATCGATAACCCCCACCAGTCGGGTCACTTCCTGCTGTTCGTTGTAGACGGGAAACGAACGGGCTTCCAGCCAGCGGAAGCTCCCATCAGGATGCACGACCCGGAACTGGGGAAAATCCGTCTCGGAAAAGTCACCCTGAATTTTTCGGTTCATGCTCTGCATTAACCGCTCTCGATCATCGGGATGGATCCGTTCGATCCAGAGTGTCGCATCGTCGTAGGCACTCTGGCAGGTCAGCCCCCAGAATTCTTCATATTTCGGACTGATATAATACACTTTTTGTAAATCAGCAGAGCTCACCCAGAGCATCTCATTCACATGCTCAGAAATCTGCTGAAAGATCTGTTTGCTTTCACGCAGCGCCTGTTGTTCCTCCAGTCGCTCGGTGATGTCGATGCCGACACTGAGTGTTCCGATTATGTTGTCTGCATCATCCCGCAAAATGGAATTGTGCCAGGCAACCCGTTTCACTCTCCCTGTCGCTGTCTGAATGTCATTTTCAAAGAATTCAACAGGCCTGTTTTCCCCACGCATTAATTGATCGAACAGGGTCCGCACTTCCTCGCGATTACTGACGGGCAAAAAATGATCGAACCAGTTCACCCCCAGAATTTCTGACTCTTCCGCCTCCAGCAAACGACAGCCATGCGGATTGATCAGCGTGATCTTCTGCTCGGCATCGATCACCAGGATCATCTCCCGCACCAGCCGAAAGTACTGTCCGGCCAGATCGATTTCCTGTTCCCCCCCTGTGACAGTCCTTCTGACTTCATTTACAACAGCCAGCAGCCCGGTAACCGCGTCTGAAGCATCCCGCTGGCACTGCCACTTTACCTCTAACGAAATCCGTTTGCCGTCCTGTCGGCAGTGAACCAATTCCTGAGTGTGAGACGATATTTTTCCCACACCCAGTTGCTCCAACGCCGTACGGTAAGCAGCACGATCCCGTTCATCGGCAACCAGGTCAGCATAATGCCTGTTTGTGAGTTCAAACTGCGGATATCCGTGCAACTCTGCAAAAGTGGTGTTCGCCAACAGGATTGTCCCCGAAAGGTCGCATTCACAGACGGCACAAGGCAGCGCGTCGAGCAAGGAATGCGTCGAGTCTGATCGATTAGCAGGCAGCCCGACAGGCCCCCGCGAAGCGGGTGTTTTTGCTCCCGCATCGATCCGGCGATATTCCTGTTCCAGTTCACCGACGCGGCGGCGGAGGCGGGTCACTTCATCCAGAAGTTCCGACGTCGTAGCGTGTGACATGTTTCCCTATAATCCTTTCAGGAAAATCCAGACCATAAACGCTTGTGTTTTATCAATCAGTATCAGACTTTTTCTGTTGAACACACGTAAAAGTGTACTCAGGCAGGCTCTTCTGTATCATCTGTCTCGGGTGGTAACCCGCGGCGCTGGAGCGTCCGTTCCAGCAGCAGGTCATACACAGGACGGCTTCCCAGGGACTGCGCAACAATACTGGCCGTCATGCAGGTGACGATCATCGCCGGCAGTAACTGGAAGCTCGCAGTCATTTCAGCAACTAGTACAATTCCCGTCAGCGGTGCCCGCACGGTCGCAGCAAACAAAGCCCCCATCGCAGCGACCGCAAACGCAGCCGCCTGCAATTCGACCTGGGGAATCAGTTGATTCGCCAGTGAACCGAAGCTCGTTCCCAACAGTGCCCCCAGCGCCAACATGGGAGCGAAGATCCCACCCGGCACACCCATGGAATAACTCAGAAAGGTCATTATCGCCCGCACCACCAGCAGTGCCATCAGCACACCGAGCACAGGTGATTCAACAAAGATCTCTTTCACCAGAGCTTCACCTCCGCCAACATAATCCGGTGCGCTGACCATCAGAGCCCCGACAACCCCACCCACGGAAGCCGCGATCAACAGCATTGTCTTGGCGCTCAAACGATCGGCGGTGTGCAGGCATTTCAGCAGCACCGTATTGAAGCCCGCTCCCAGCGCACCAATCAGCGCACCCAGCAACAGGGTCAACACAAAGGTGAGCAGCATATTTTCCGGGGGCACCATTTTAGGCAGCGAAGCCTGCAGCTGCGCCGGTAACTGGGGCAGGGTACCAAACACCTGGTCGTTAATCAGGTTCGCGGTGATACTCGCAATGATCACCGCATGCAGCGCCACGAAGCTGTACTGAAACCGGTGACGCACCTCTTCGATCATAAACAGGATCGCCCCCAGCGGCGCGCTGAATGCCACGCTTAATCCCGCGGTGGCGCCTGCAGCCAGCAGCGTATTCAAAGTATGATTATCCGAACGCGCTTGCTCTGCCACGATCTGACCCACGCAGCCCCCCAGGTGAATCGTGGGGCCTTCCCGTCCCAGAACCAGTCCCGCGCCCATCGAAAGCACGCCGCCGATAAACTTCACCGGCAACACGCTCCGCCAGCGGAGCATCATCAGCTCCCCCATCACACCTTCGATTTCCTGGATACCACTCCCCGCAGTCTCCGGTGCATACTTGCGGACCAGCACTGCCGAGAGGGCGACCATCACGGCCCCCACGACTGCTGCCACAAGCACTGTCAGCAGCGAATATCCGGAGAGAAATTCCACGATCAGTTTATAGACCTGGATGGACTGTTCGACACAATAATGAAAGGCCGCTCCCAGCGTACCAACACCCAGTCCAATGATCAGCGCCAGCAGATAAATCCACATCGCTTGCTTGAGCTCCAGGTGCCGGCGCAGCCTGGCTTCCACCTTGTTTACATCCATTCCTCAGGCTTTCGTGAAAATCATTTCTCACTCGATACGCAACACGGGTAAGATAGCAGTTTTCGAGGCCCAATGGTACACCAGCCGGCCCTGTTTTAATAGACCCATTCCAGGGGAATCCCCTTCGCTAAGACCACGTATCCGATCGTCAGCAGATAACAGGCGACGGCTCCCAGACCCAGCCCCCACCAGGGATGTTTCCCCAGTACGCCCCCTGCTGCAATCAACAACCCCAGTAACAGTCCTAAGCTCAACGCCGGAAGAATTTCCAGTCGGATCTGCTCGGCCACAAGCACGATATGCCACACCGCAGCCGCCAGCAGTCCCACCGCGAAAATCGTCAGCAGCCTGGAAACAGGCAGCGGGTCCCCGGCCATGGTTTTCATCCGTTTCTGGAGGTGAGGGGCGTCAATGAGCAATCCAATAGCCCCCGATCACTTATACCGTAGCTCTCATGCAGTATAACAGACTGAACTGAGCCGAGCGCAGCGAGCACTCGGGTTAGCTGGTCCGTGCTCTCGGATATAAGCATAGATCGTCCTGATGTCCATTTCGGCCTGACGAGAAATCTCAACCCGGTAACTCATTCGCTCTCAAGTTCAGCCAGAACATCACGGAAAGGGCGGGTGCGGCCAGCCTCAATATCAGCCAGGCCTGTCTCTAAGGCCTTTAAAGAAGATTGGAGTTCTGCATCAGTCCCCACTCCCATCAGTTCCCGATAAACTTCCATCGACATCAGAATGTACTTTCTTCCCTCTTCGTCGATCTGCAGCATTCCATGGTGCTGCTCGAGTGCCTGTCGTTGTTCGTCGGTAAGCTGTGGTTTGATCATGGTCTGATTATAACAGCCCGCTGAAGCATTTGTCACGAATAGAATTGCAAGGAACTACTCCACAAACAGGCATCCCGTTAACAACCACATCAAGAACCTCATGCTGCTCCCCAAAAACAACCAGAAATAAATGTACTTGAATTAAGTCTAGTGGATCTATGAAAGACCGTCACCATCCATCTAGAATACGATAGGTGAGACGATCCCATCGCCATGCAAATCCAACTCTTACCCAAAGGGAGAACAGCCTTATCAAAAACCAAGTCATTGAAGCACGCGATTTTTCTCTGAAAGCACACGCTGATCAGCAATACGGCGATCAACCCTACGCACACCATCTGGATGCGGTAGTGACACTTCTGGATGAACATGGTCCACAGGCCCAGGTGATCGGTTATTTGCATGATGTGGTCGAAGACACCGACTTCACCTGCGAGGACATCGAAACCCGCTTTGGCAAACTGGTCGCTGATGCCGTCGCCATCCTGACAGATGAACCAGGAAAAAATCGCAAAGAACGTAAACAAAAAACCTACGAAAAAATGTCACAGGTAACGGGCGATTTGCAGATCGCGCTGATCGTCAAAACAGCAGATCGACTGGCGAATGTGCAGGCCAGCCTGGAGACCGATCGCAAAGATAAATTGAAGATGTACCAGAAAGAGCATCCTGCTTTTAAGACCGCCGTGTACCGTCCCGAACTCTGTGATGCTCTCTGGGAAAAACTGGATGCTGCTCTCCTCGTCGAATAAAGCTCCGACATGGCCGACCTCAAAAGCAGACAATTGATCTATCTCAAGGGATTCCTGTTCCTGATGATCCTGCTGTTCGCCGGGGGACTGATCCTGTTTGAAACACGTTCCTGGCAGATCGCGGCACTGCTGCTGCTTGTCGTCTGGTCTTCCGCCCGCCTGTATTACTTCATGTTCTACGTCATCGAAAAATACGTCGATCCCGAATATAAATTCGCCGGCATCGGCTCCTTCCTGCAGTACCTGTTTTCCAATCGACGCAAATAACCTCTGACTGAGTAATTTCATGTGTGATAATGAGCTTGATTTCCAGACTCTGGCCCGTGGCCCGGTGACGAAATACTTCTCGCGGGATCTGCTGGAAGAACACCTGGTCTGGTATGCGCATCAGGAATATCAGATCTATCAGTTTGATGCGAGACCCTGGTATTCCCTGGATAATTTTTATAGCGATATGCACGCCGGTTTTCAGTTTCCCGACTACTTTGGGAGGAACTGGGATGCGTTCAATGACTGTCTCACGGACATCGCCTCTGCAACGGGAAAAGTTTTAGTTGTCGTGATTAATTTCGATGACTGGTATCAGGAAGAGGAGCAAAGTGCGAGCCTTTTCCTGGACTATATGGCAGAACAGACCTATCGGTTTCTACTTACCAGCCAGCGCTGGATCACACTGATTCAAAGTAACGATCCAGGCCTGCAAACCAGGAACATTGGAGCACATCCCGTACACTGGAATTTCTTAGAATGGATGAATCGAGACCGGGGCCTCTAATACACGATTCTGTTTGCAGGAGTTGTCCGCAGGAAATCACACCTATTAAAAACAAGTGACTGAAAAACCATGGGAATCCAACCCAGCATCTACCCCATCCAGCACATCGGCACCGGCCTGCTGGCCGTCATGCCCAAGCCTGCGAGTGGCGAATGGATTGAAGACGAATTCGCCAGCATCGCCTGCTGGGGAATTACGCATATCGTCTCTCTGCTGGAAGAGGCAGAAGCTGAGGAGGTCGGCCTCGCACAGGAACTCGAACTGGCCGGAAAAAACGGGATGCAGTTCACCTCGTTTCCGATCCCCGACCGCTGCTTGCCTGCAGACAGCGCTGATTTCGTCCGGCTGACAAAATCACTTTACGCAGGCATTCACTCAGGCAGCCAGACCGTCGTGCATTGTCGAGCAGGCATTGGTCGCGCAGGCATGCTGGCTGCCGGTATTCTGATTCAACATGGTCTCTCCGCAGAACAGGCGTTCGAACTCGTCTCCCAGCAACGGCGCGTCCCTGTTCCCGATACTCCAGAACAGTTTAACTGGATCTGCCAGCTGCAGACACAGATCAGAGAATAGAGTCACCTATGATGAACCACCATTGGAAAACACTGCTTCTACTGACCTGCCTGCCCGTCGGTTGTGGTGAGAACGCCAATACCAAAGTCCCACCGCAAGCGACAGTAGAGCCGACTCAGCCTGCTCCGGCAGAACCGTCGGCGCACGAACCCTCCACACTGCTGGATCAGAGCGTGCTTGGCGAGATCGACTGGCTGGTCCGTGCCGGCTTTTATGACAAGGCTGACCTGATGCGCATCATCTGCGATGAAATCTACTACGATTCCAACCTGGACGCAGACCAGGTCTCCGCCGCCATCGATAAGCGGATCAAAGCATGGATGCAGACACAGAAAACCTGGCCCAAGGTCACCGACTGTGACAAGCTGGATCAGGTCTTCGCAAAACTGAACGAGCGGGGCATCATCGCCCTGCAGAACGCCGGCAACACACAGTCCGACGGTTACGAAATCTTCGAAGAGACTCTCAAGGAGCATCCCCAGCCCACTAGCGTCATCGGTTACTGCTTTTATCACAATCAGGATCTGGAACGGGTGGTTGACGGCGATGATCTTTATCTGGCGTTTGGGCCAGTCAAAGCAGAGGACGAAGAGTCCAGAGGACCGGAAATCGGCAAAATCATCCGGCAGGAACTGGAGCAGGCTGGTCTGAAGGTCAAATGGGACGGAACTTTCAACGAACGCATCCGCGTCACTGATATGGCCTGGCAGAAACGCAACCCGGCTTGCAAACCCATTGATTTTGACATCTGAATCAATTTTGTCAGATTCTGGTATTTTCCGCGCCCTCTTATCGGATTTTTCGCGTCCCGTTGACTGGAAAAAGCAGCCGAAACTCTATAACATACCTGCTTCCCTGTGAGGCTGAGATTTTCAGCCCCATTTTCCTTGAGATTCCTTCGACATAAGTCGATACAATCACAAGGGATACACCACAGGCCCAAGTGGCGGAACTGGCAGACGCGCTAGATTCAGGTTCTAGTGTCCGTAAAGGACGTGGAGGTTCGAATCCTCTCTTGGGCACCTTGACTTAAAGGACTTACGACGTTGTCGTGAGTCCTTTTTTCATTTCCCGCTCCCCATCAGCCACAACAGCACTTCACTCCGGCTGCCGTACAGTCATCACCAACCCGGGACCTCTCCAACTCTGCCTTAAAAAACGGCATTCCCGAGAACAGCCTCCTGTTTTTAGAGCTTGCACTGACCAGTGTCGTTTCGACCCGCTCCGAACGAAAAATACCTAAGCTGATTTTAGCATTGATTATAGAGCCACATGCCTACTTAACTGACAGACCAGGCTTCTGACTCTGGCACACCGATTGCTTCATATATGAAGCATTCTTTTAATTTCGTTTTTTGCTCATCCCTGTTTTGAGGAGATCGCTGTGCCCAACCCGACCTTTCGACGTAAAGGGTTCACCCTGATTGAACTACTGGTGGTGATTGCCATTATCGCCATTCTGATTGCCCTGCTGCTGCCTGCTGTACAACAGGCACGCGAAGCAGCCCGCCGCAGTTCCTGCAAAAACAATCTGAAACAGATTGGCCTGGCACTGCACAACTACAATGAAACATTCTCGGTATTTCCCTACGCGACCTCCAACCCGGGTCAGTGTGGCTTCAGCAATGTGACCAACCACAAAGGCTGGCTCTACCTGCTGCCTTACCTCGAACAGGCTCCCCTGTATAACCAGTTCAACTTCAGTGCAGCCACCGGTCAAAGAAACACCGGCAGCGGTACCCTGGCAGGCGGCGGCGCCATTACCAGCGGAAACGCGGCTCTCACTACCACCATCCTGCAACCACTGCTCTGCCCGTCCGACGATGGTCAGCGTTTCTATGGTGCTGCAGATACGACTTATGGCTCCGGTGTCGCAAATACCGCACGGACCAGCTATGACTTCGTTGTGAACGAAGCAAACTCCTGCCCGACCTGGGTCAGCATTTCAAAAACCACCCGTACCATGTTCGGTACAAACTCGGCCTGCCGGATTCGCGATGTCAAAGATGGAACCAGTAACACCGCAGCTGTCGTGGAAACGACACTGGAAGTAGTTGACGGCGTAACCAACTCCTGGGCCACCGCACAACACGTGGGCCTGGGTATCGATTTCGCGACACCGCCCAACCTCTACATCAATTACTGGAAATGTTGTGGCTGGGACAGTACTCCCTATGCCCGCACCCCTGTCTTCGGACGCCTCGGTGAATGGGGTTCGCCCGGTAGTACTCACGTCGGCGGAATGCATATCCTCATGGCCGATGGTGCAGTACGGTTCATCAGCGAAAACCTGGATGCCACCACACGTCAGCGTCTGGCTTACATGTCTGATGGTCAGGTTCTGGGAGAGTTCTAATCCTGGTTTGATCTCCTCTGCCTGAGACTTAAATCTCTAAATCTCGAACGACTGTAGTGGAACATTGCTGTTCTGACTGCAGTCGTTTTTTTCGTCGTGTCATCTATCAACAGAAAAACCCCTGACCGGGAAGATCCCGATCAGGGGCGTGCTGGTTTGATTTACCTGTTTAATTCTCGCTACAGTCGCCTAGCGACGGTAACGCCAATCGCTGTTGCCCAGACGATTCAAGTTATACAGATCCGAATCGTATGTACCACAGTTATACCGGTCATAGTGATCATAGTTATTCATATTGGCATTGAACGTGTTATAGTTCGTACGACTCCGGTAGTTGACGTCGTTAAACAAAGGCCGGTTTGAATAGGTGCTGTACAGGCTGTTGAGCCGGTCGGTCAGCGAAGAATAGTACGGAGCAGTCGTCCGGTAACGATCCCGGTAGTCGCGACTGTTGTTGTAGTACGAATTGTTGTACTTCCAGTCGTCATACCGGCTGGCAGTGTAATCGTAGCGAGTATTGTTGTTGTACTTCGAGTTGTAATAGCTGCTGGTACCACAGAAAGGTTCTGCAGCAAAAGTGACATTACTTACGAAAGTCAAAGCGGCCAGTGCAGCAAATGCGATTGCGAATTTTTTCATCATTATCTCCTTTAATGTTGGGTTGTTTTAAAAGTGGCTAACTTTTTGTTGATGAAAGAATACTAATGCACTCGCCGTGCCAAACACATTACGATTTTCCTTATGTCATTTATTCATATAGACTTATAATTTTTGGACACATCATTTCAACAACACTCTGGTGTGTCGTTTTTGCAATTTTTGGGAACATATTACAATCCTTTTGATAACACGTTAATTTGTCATGTCTGTAATATTGATGGCGCTGGCCCGGAGAGAGAAAGATAGCGGGAGTCGGCCTGTAAGCCGGGTTATGTCGTGAGTGGCCATTTATCTGGGACAGCAGTTGCCTGCTACCTCGCGCGACCTACCCGAGAGTCGTACCGGATCGGGCCGATCCAGGTCCCGGCGAACCGGGACTGCTCTCTGCTTGGTCTTGCACCCGGTGGGGTTTACCTAGCCAGACCGGTCACCCGGCCTGCTGGTGCGCTCTTACCGCACCGTTTCACCCTTACCGGACCGGCGAACCGGACCGGCGGTTTGCTTTCTGTTGCACTTTCCCTGCCCTCGCGGACGGTGGGAGTTACCCACCACCGTGCCCTGTGGAGCCCGGACTTTCCTCCCCGAATCCGAAGATTCGCAGCGACCACCTGGCCGGCTCCCGCTATCAAACAGACCAGTATAAAGTAAGTGGAACCCTTGAACTATCCCCAATTTCTGACTTTTCTAAAGAGATTGACTTTATAATGTGTGGCCAGCGGTATAGATTAATATCGAGCGGGCAATACATGAAATTCTGGTAATTAACAGCTAATAGAGGTACCAGGTATACGTTATGTTAGGTGAACTCAACCCCTGTGGAGGGGGCGATCCCATCCCGTTGCTTTCTGAAGTTCTGCTCGTGGGCCGCCGCAGTAAATGCGACATCACGCTGCAGTTCCCCAATGTCTCTTCGCATCATTGCCAGCTCGAATTCATTAACGGCTACTGGCGCATCCGCGATATGAACAGCCGTAACGGCATCAAAGTCAACGGCCAGCGCTGCGACATGAAATGGCTTCTGCCCGGTGACAAAGTCGCGATCGCCAAGCATGAATACGAAATCAACTACACTCCGCAGTCCGATGAACCGCCGCCGGAAGAAGAGAATCCGTTCGAAATGAGCCTGATGGAAAAAGCAGGGCTGGTCAAACCGGAGCGCCGTCCGGAACGACCCATGGCCCCGCCGGCCCGGGCACCCAAAAAGATCGAGCTTCCCGAAGACGAGTCGAAAATGACCGACGATGAGCTGGGACTCAAATTCCTGACCGACCCGGATGACGATCAGGAAGACGCATCATGAACGTATTTCAGACGGCGCGGGAGCCGAAACCGTAGTGGCGAAGAAAAAAGGCAAAAAGATCCGGGTCGCTTTCAAAAAGAATCGTCAGAAGAAGGTCCGGAAAAACAAACTCTCCAGCCACCAGGTGGACGAACACGTCGACTCGCAGTACATGGATGCCAGCGAGCGCCTGACCGGCAAAGGGGATTTGACCCGCCACCGCACCGTCATGGGAGTTGAACAGGAGACCGAGGACGGCACCGAGATTATCATCGACATCGATGAGTCCAACTGCCTGCCCGGACGAGTGATTCGCGCCCAGGGCCTCAACTCCGTCGTCCAGACCGCAGACGGCAACCGTTATGAATGCACCGTGCGACGCCTGGTGCGAACCATGTCCCGCGATGACCGCAATGCCGTTGTCGCCGGCGACCATGTATTGATTCGTCCCGAAGGGGATGAGTACCAGGCGGTCATCGAACGGGTCGAGCCCCGTCGCTCCTACCTCTCGCGGGGTAGTAAACGTCGTGAACACATCCTGGTCAGCAACATCGACCAGGCAGTGATCGTCGTCTCCGCCGATGATCCCCCGCTTAAGCCCTCACTCATCGACCGCTTTCTGATCAGCTCGGAAAAAGGGAACATCCACTCCATCATCTGCATCAATAAAATCGACCTGGTCGATCCCATTGAACTGCAGCCGCTGATCGGCGTCTACGCGCAGCTGGGTTATGATATCGTCCTGACCAGCGTGGTCGCAGGTACCGGCATTCCGCGTCTCCGTTCCCTGTTGAAAGGGAAACAGACCGTCTTCTCCGGACAGAGTGGGGTCGGCAAGTCTTCGCTGCTCAATCAGATCGACAGCCGCCTCTCACTGGAGACCGCCGAGATCAGCCAGGAGAACCGCAAAGGGAAACACACAACGCGTTCTGCAGTCCTTCTGGAAATCGCCTCAGGAGGCTGGGTCGTCGACACCCCCGGCATTCGTCAACTCCAACTCTGGGATGTGAACCCCGAAGAAGTCGAAGGCTTCTTCCGCGAATTCCACGCGTTCGTGCCCCAGTGCCGCTTTCCCGACTGCTCGCACACCCACGAAGACAACTGCGGCATCAAACGCGCGGTCCACAACGACTTCATATCCCGCCAACGCTACCAGAGCTATCTTAAAATCATCGCCGGCGACGAACCCCGGCCCGTGTACCACCAGTAGCAGGTGATCTCTTCTCGACAGGCCAGGCTGCATTTTCTTAAGCCCCGCAGTTGATCCTCTCTCACGAGTTGCTTAGACTCGATGGGGCCTTTATTAGGTTCATTAACGATCTATTCGCGTCCGCGCGATCTCGACATCCTGCCTGTATCGATCCCGCATTGAAAGCCGTCACCATGAAACTCAGAACCTGCGTTACCATCTGCCTGGCCCTGTTCGTCCTCTCGGGACTCTGCCTGTTACCCGCCACCGATTCCAGCCAGCTTTTGAGCCAGGAACCGGCAGCTAAAGCTCCCGCAACCGGCATGAAAACCGTCCTGGACTACGGTGCGAAAGGAGACGGCCAGACCGACGATACTGCCGCCATCCAGCAGATGGTCGACGCGTCGGTCGGTTCACTCCGCTTTCCCCGCGGACAGTATCGGCTGACGAAACCCATCGTGATCGATCTGACCAAAGTCGGTCCGACCTCCATTTCCGGTGACGGCACCGCCACGATCCTGATGGAAGGCGCCGGCCCCGCATTCAAGTTCATCGGCACCCACAATGGCACCGCGAGTCCTAAAACATTTCAGCCCGTCGTCTGGGAAAAAGAACGCAGCCCCATGGTAGACGGCATCGAGATCGTCGGAAAACACCCCGAAGCGATCGGCATCCAGGCAATCAAAACCATGCAGATCACGATCACCCGCCTGGTCGTCCGCAAAGCGCTGCACGGCATTCACCTGACCGAACGCAACCGGAACGTCGCCATCGACGACTGCCACCTCTACGAAAACAAGGGGGTCGGCATCTACCTTGATAAGCTGAACCTGCATCAGGTGAACATTTCCGATTCACACATCAGCTACAACAAGCAGGGCGGCATCGTCGTTCGCGAAAGTGAAATCCGGAATATCCAGATCGGTAACTGCGACATTGAAGGCAACATGGGCGAAAAGACACCGCCCACAGCCAACATTCTGTTCGATATTTCGCAAGGCTCACTGCGGGAAGGCGCGATCTTCGGCTGCACCATTCAGCACACGAATGACGCCCCCAACTCCGCGAACGTTCGTTTCATCGGCAACGGTCCTGAAGATCCCCGCAAGGTTGGTAACTTCGCGATTGCGGACAACTCCATGAGCGATGTCGCCACCAACATCCATCTGCAGCACGCCCGGGGCATCACCATCACCGGCAACACACTCTGGCAGGCCTACGAACATAACCTGCTGGTCGAAGACTGTGCCCACATCGTTCTCGGCTCCAACCTCATGGACCGCAACCCCGATTACCGTGCCAAGACGAAAGATGCAAACGTCTTCAAAGACTGTACCGACTGCACACTCAACGCGTTAAACATTCTCGCAACCCGGGGCGTTCCCGCCGGACTGATCCTCGAAAACTGTGCGCGAATGAATATCACCAACTGCACCATCCGCCAGTGCCAGAACGGGGGCATCCTGCTGCAGAATGTGAAACAGTCTCGCGTCTCCGACTGCCTGATTACCGAAGGCGAAAAGAACTTCGCGATCCGCGTTTCAGGGGGTCAGGAAATTCAGATCACCGATAACCTCGTCTCAGGCGACATCGACGTCGGACCGGGCACGGAAGTCTCCAACACCATGACCGTGTATTAAGCACGACATTATTGGATACGATCTGACTTCCACCGGGAACCAATCGATTACGCGACTGTCGTCGACTCGCCGGGCAAGATTCCGGCGAGCAGGTTCCCTGCGGTCTGACCCGATTCGAACCGCATCAGCACGATGCGAATCCCGGCAGTGATCGGCACGGCCAGAATCGCTCCGATGGGTCCCCAGAGCAGCGTCCAGAAGGACAAGGCCAGCAGAACGGTCACGGGATGCAGTTGCAGGCCTTCCCCCATGATCTTGGGTTCAATGCCGTTACCGATTGCCATCTGAATCCCGCCGGGAATCAGAATCACACCGGCAATCGTCCAGGGACTGTCGGAGAATTGCGCCACCGCCACGGGAATCGGCAGTAAAGTCGCGATCAGCGATCCTACCGAAGGAATGAAGTTCAGCAGGAAGGTCAGAATCGCGAAGACCAGCGCCAGTTCCAGACCGAACAGCGAGAGCGTGACTCCCACCAGGATCCCCGTCACCAGCGAGATGATCAGCTTGGTCGAAATATAGCTGCGGATCTTCTGTTCGATCTCGAAATAGAGCTTATTCTTGACGACAGCCTGAGGATCACGGCCCGCCAGCAGGAAGATCACAAAGATCGCCACAAAGAAAGAGGTCGTCGTGAAACTGAGAGCCGCTTGCATCGTACTGAAGGCGACCTCCTTCAGGGACTGTTTCATGTAGGCTGTGGTTTGTTTCTGTAACTCATTCAGATCCACGCCCATTTTCTCAAACCAGCCGGTGGGAGGCTTCTGTGCTTCGACCGGTGCCTCTCGGACCGCAGAACCAACAGGAGCCGCAGGCGTCACGGGAGCTGTGGGGGCTTCGGTAGTATCTGGACGTTCGGCGATCGCAGGTTCCGCTTCGGCTGCCGAATCCTCGCCGGACTCCTCAGCTTCTTCCGGCTTGGGCTCACCGAGTTCCTTCGCCGTATCGAATGTGGAGCCGATAAAGATCCCCAGCTTCTCGCTATACTGCGTCTCTGCTTTCGCAATCACCTGCTGCGTCGAGTAAACCAGTACCAGACAGAGCAGAAAACCGCCTGAAAGCACCAGCAGCAGGGTCGCGGAGATCGCGACAATATGCGGCATTTTCCACTTCAGGACCAGCAGGTCGACGATCGGCGTCACAATCGTCACGATGAAAATCGCAATCACAAACGGGATCAATACGGCCTTGGTAATATAAAACACAAAAGCCAGGGCAATGACTGACAGCAACATCAGACAGCCCGTGATCACTTTGGCCTGCTCATCCGAAGGTTGCAGAGAATTCGTCGACATGGCGGAAGCCCTTTACGGAGTGGTGCATTGAGTTCCTGTAGCTCCGGGAAACAACGTACTGAGGCCGTACGCAGTTTCCCTGATGGTATGCGCACCATACTCATAAACCATGACGTTGCAAAGAGAAAAAGCGGTATCAGCGACTGATTTGTCGCATGTAATTCAGGAATTCCTGATTGAGGCGATCCAGATCATCGCCGAACACGGACAGAAATACTTGCAGACGTTCCTCGGGTGTCGCCCAGATCAGTGGCTTCCGCGCAGCGATCAGACGCAGATACTCTTCGTACTGCTTCCGATGTGTCTTGATCAGGAAGTAGGAAAACGCCCAGGCTTCCGCATAGGTATCCAACACCGTTTCCGCATCCTGAAATCGTTGATCCGAGGCAATCAGTGTCTGCAGGGAATCAGCTTTACGCCGCGAGCGGGCATAATCGACAAACTGCCTGATCCGCCAGGGATTCGGTCGTCCTACCGTCCGCCAGCCGGTCTTGTTTCCCAGATCGGGAGTTTCAAAGTAGGTGGCCATCCCTTCGGTCAACCAGAGAGGGTTGTCGGCAAACCGTGTGTGCAACCCGACATTAAAGGCGATCTGATGCGTGCACTCGTGGATCACGGTCGCAATGTTGAACGGCGACTTGCGCAGTTTGCGAATAATGTCAGCATCGGTAAAAGCGGGCCGCTCTCCGGGTGCCGCGGTCAGATCGTAAAGCACCATCCGGTTCGACTGAATCGAATAAAAGCCATGTGTCCCGGAGGCTCCGTCGCCCAGAATCTGACTCGCATACGCTTCAAAAGCCGCGCGGTCTTTGAAGATCACCGCGATCAGGGGGACTTCTGGTTCATGCAGTGGAAGCTCCTTGCTGTCCCAGTAATTATGCAGCACTTTATAAAGCCGCTCAAACAGGTAGCCACACCACTGGGAATACCGCTTCCCCGCCTGACTGCAGATTGTGAAATGTTTCGTCTGGGTGACTTCAAAACCCGGTCCAAATTCGCGCGCCAGTTGTTCTGTGAGCTCTGCTTTCCCCAGGGGCGTGAATGGTTCCTCCAGGCGGCGTTTCGCTTTCAGCTGCTCGGGAGTGGCAGTCAGCAGCCGACCATCGCGGGTCTGCATCACCACGCCACCATCGCGTGCCTCGACAATCAGCGCCCCTTTCAGTGTCTGCTCCTGTTTCTGCTCATCCAGAAAAGTAAACTCATACAGCGGAGGTGCCGTCTCCTCTGAAGACGAGGGACGCACGCTGGTCTGCGCGGAGAGAGGCTTAGGCAACGTCAGACAGCTGCAGAGCACCACGAGCAGAGTACACACAGTGGCTGCAGCCTGTCGGATGAGGGCATCGGAACGGTAATCTCTCCAGATCATGCATGGACTTTCTACGCAGAAGTGAACGTTACTTCCAGAATAGAGGGGAGAGGTACCGAAGTCGATCCCTATTTCTTCGCCAGCTTGTCTTTTCCTTCCGGATCCGTGATCGTCAGATAAATCACGTTAGATGCATAGTTGGTCGTGATGGAGAAGGTAATCCCCACGCGAGCCATCGCTGCAAACGGAAAGCGTTTGATCGGCTTTGCTTTGTCCGACGCTTCAATAATCAGCGTTCCTTCCAGCGTCTTCCCTGCCAGACGGGTCTTGCTCTTCTTGGAGAGGCTCACTCCGGGCGGCAGTTGCAGACCAAACTTGGAATTGAAATACTCAAAGGCGGTCGCCAGCGTCACGGGATCTTTATACGCATCACTGCGTTTGATTTTGACTTTGATCTCGGCTGATTCACCCGGCTTGAGTGTGATTTCATTCGGGGTCGCGGTGACCTCCAGCAGGTCGAGAGGTTTGGTCACACCCACGATTGAGGTGTTGATCGGCCAGCGGGCCTGTCCGCCACCACGTGACTGAATTTCCGCGGTGATGCGTCCTTCGCGGACGATTTCGATCTCTTTACCATCCGGTCCGGGCACTTTGGCTTTACCGGAAATCTTCACCAGCGCGGCATTGATTGGTGCATCTTTGGATGCCTTGAGAATCAGACCGCAGTCATTCACGCCCGAGGGCAGGGTGACTGGTTCGAAAGTCACCCCTTCCGGCAGCCCTTCGATATTCATCTCAATCGGTCCGTCAAAACCGTTGAGCCGTTTCACGCGGGCAAACCACATCATGTTGGTCCCGGGTGCGATCTGGGCATAATAATATTCGCCATGCACTTCAAATTCGGGGCCACTCAGTTCCGCCGAGAGGTGATAGGCAAACCGTTCGCCACCCCGGTCGTGCAGGTCGCGAACGGTCACGTAGTACTCACCGTCCGCGGGTGCTTTGAAGTAGAAATTGGCGTCTTTGGTCGAAAGCCCGTCGTCGGCTTCGGAATTCGCGCCACCGTTGACATAGATCCGCTGTGGCTTCGATTTACTGTCAACCACTTCCATCACGCAGTCCAAAGGCAGGTCGATGCGATTGGCCATCAGGTCGAAGGAGTAGTACTGATCCTTCTTCGCTTTGAAGGAATAAAAGTGCGTCTGTCCCTCTTCGGTTAACAGGCCGCTGACGCCCATCGGCAGAGTCAGCGGAAATGCGGTTTCCAGCGAGGTGTTGGTATTGGGAGCTGCTACCTGAGGATTCTCGCTGACCAGGGTCCAGACAGCATTCGTTTTCCCGGCAGGAGTCGTGAAGGTCCGTTGTGCCCAGCCAGTCTCTTGTGCGTCAGCACCGGAGAAGGTCGCTTTCGTATTTCCCTTGAGGGCAAAGCCGTGCAGCTCGACGTCTTCCGATTTCCCTTTCTGCACAGCCAGCGGGTAAGTGAAGTTCACGAACGGCGTGTCACTGACTTCAATGCAGTAAGCATATTTGGGAGTACCCACGTAGCGGGCATCGCGAATTTCAAACACGTACTCCCCATCTGCGGGCAGCTTGTAAGTGATCAGTGAGTCGGATTTGTAATAGTTGTCGTTCTGCGCAACAATCTGTTTCTGCGGTCCATACAGGGTCAGGATCGAGTCCATCAGGTAAACATTCGAAGTCTGCATCGTGTGAATCGCTTCAGTGACCCGCTGGGCATAGACCTGGATGGTGATCTCCTGGCCTTTTTTCCCCTTGAACTTGTAGCAGTCCAGATCTTCCGACTTTTCCACGAGGCCACAGACCGTCGAGGGGACCGTCACTTCCTGGGCCGTGTCGAAGGAATTGTTGTCTTTCTTTTCCTCTTCTTCGATGACCGGGAAGGGAGTGACCAGCAGATGCGTCACGCTGGAGACCGCCTGGTCGGTGGCGACGCGGCACTCATAAACCCGTGCGGGCTGATCCTGGGGAACCTCAACGTCAAATGCGAAAGGCGTTCCTACCGACCCCCGGCCACGGCGTGGCGCGTCCTTCGGTTTGGGCTCGGCAAAGATCATCTTGATGCCTGGCTTATCGAAGAAGACCGAGTGCGTATTATCCAGGGTGTAGCTGGAATGGAGCTGAATCTTTCGTTTATCTCCCTGCTGAACCGCGGCTGGTTTGAATGCGACCAGCTGACGGAAACCGATTTTGGAGGGAGCGTCTTTCTTTGCATCAGCGGCCTGCAAACGGGGCAGGGCAGAGACGAACAGACTGAAAGTCATTAAAGAAAAAACGAAACAGCGCATGACCTTGATCCTGAATAAACGCAATGGAGAGCCTGAAAACAGGGATGCCCCTTTGGACTCGATATCCACAGGGGCGATCTCTGTTCAATCTGTGAGGAAGGAGTACTCGAGATTACCCCATCAGTTCCGGAATGGGTTGTCCTTCGCAGACAATCAGCGGACGCCCATCCTCGGGAGAGACAAAGTAATGATCGAGTTTCACACCCAGTTTTGAGTAAATCGTCGCGGCAACGTCTGCCGGATAATATTCGTTTCCGACCGGACGCGAACCGGTGTCGTCGGTGGCACCAACCACCTGACCGGCGGGAGTGCCGGCACCGATCATCATCATGGTTGAAGCCGTTGACCAATGGTCACGACCGGCGGCGGAGTTAATCACCGGGGTCCGACCGAAGTCAGTCAGCCAGACAACGAGTGTGTTATCCAGCATGCCCCGCTGTTTCAGGTCGAGCACCAGTGAGGTGACGCCCTGGTCGAAGGGGGGCAGCAGCCGTTCCAGACCTTTGAAGTTGTTGGTGTGCGTGTCCCAGCCACCGCTGCTGACGGTTACAAAGCGGGAACCGGCTTCGATCAGGCGACGGGCCAGCAGACAGCTCTGTCCCAGGTTGTGACGCCCATACTCGTCGCGGGTTTTGTCCGATTCCTGGCTGAGGTCAAACGCTTTCTGCGTATCAGCCGAGGTGATCATACTGAAAGCATTCTGATAGTGAGCATCAGAAGCTTCAAATGTATTCTGGTTCTGATCCGCCTGACGCTGCAGCGTGTCGATGGCAGTCAGAGCCTGCTGACGACGCTTCATCCGATCAATGGAGATCCCGGAAGGGGGAGAAATATCCCGCACGGTGAAGTTCTTCGCGTTGGGATCGCCGGGGATTTCAAACGGGTTGTACTGAATACCCAGGTAGCCACCCAGGCCGCCGTTGAAACGCCGGTCGACGTTGTTCCCCAGCTGAATATGCGGCGGAATGTTGGTTTTGAAACCCTTGGTTTTCGCAATGACCGCCCCGTAGCAGGGATAGGTCACGGAAGGGTTGAACTTATGCCCTGACAGCATGAAGGCATCAGCGGTTGAGTGTGCCCCGTTCTGCGGGTTCAGGTTCCGCATGATCGAGAACTCTTTCGCATGCTTTGCGAACAGAGGCACTTTCTCGGTGAATTGAATGCCGGGCAGTGCGGTGCTGATGGCAGAAAAATCGCCACGCACGTCGGCGGAGGCATTTGGTTTAGGATCGAACGTATCGTGGTGACTGGTACCGCCACGCGTCCAGATCAGAATACAGTTGGTGTCGTTCGAAGGATCTGCCAGTGCACCAGACTCACCCTGGGAAGCATGAGCCTGACCACGCAGGACGGAATCCAGCGAGATACCAAAAGCACTCAGCGCACCAACTTCCAGCAGAAATTGACGACGGCTTCCGGTTTCACAGTTAGAAACCTTCTCGGGGAAAAGCTTCAGCATCAGAAACTCCTTTTGTGGCAGGACCCTGAAGATCAGGGGATAAGATTAGGAGGGAAAATTGGTTGTTAGCGTTAACAATTTGGCAAGTTAACTAATATAATTGTAACCGTTTATGTAAGGTAGGCAAATATAAAATCGGTTTCGCGGTCTGATTTTTATAAGTCGGAAATTCCCTTTGCGAAATTTCACTCCTTGATTGGCTTAAATTATAGCGATAAAATAAAAGAAGCAACAGGGATTGCCCCGTTCCGCACTGAACACTAAGTCACGCCACGTTGCTCCCGCCAACTTGGAAATCGTACTAAAATTCAGAGGTTTTTTTTGCAATTTCTCTATTTTTTAGTATATTTAAGTATAAATGGCTTCTTATGTTAAGCCACGATATTCCCACCTGACACCACACTCAACCTGCCAGACCCGCCTGTGCTCCGCACTGACGACTGCTGATGCCTTCGATTCCTGTTAGATAGTTTGACCAATTTTCTAATGGATGACTGCAAGCAAAAGCGAGTTGATCTCATGATGAACTGGAAGACTCACGTGAAGAATAAAATGATGTTTCACCGCACACTCATGGTTACCACATTTCTGTTGGGAATCTGCGCCCTGAATACATCCCGCGCCGCTGAAACGGCTCTGCAGGTGTCCCCGGAACAGATCGAACTCTCTGGTCTGCTGGACTATTTCCAGATCCAGGTCTCGATTCTCGAAGACAAAAAAATCGTCGGCGATCTGACTCATGAAGCCAGCTATCAAAGCCTGACCCCTGAAGTACTGGAAGTGAACGCGGAAGGACTTGTCCGGCCGCTCCAGACAGGAAAAGGTCAGATCCAGGTCACTCAGGGCAAAGAGCAGCGCGTCATCGAAGTCGTCGTCAATTCGCGGAAGAACGGCAAGAACGTCAGCTTCGTGAAAGATGTTGTTCCGGTCCTCAACAAGGGGGGCTGCAGCCTGGGTGGCTGCCATGCGTCTCAGTTCGGGAAGGGGGGCTTTAAATTATCGCTCTTCGGTTATGCTCCGGAACAGGACTACCCCGCGATTGCCCGCGACGACCGTCAGCGTCGCGTCTCGATTTTGCAGCCCGAACAGAGTCTGATTCTGCAGAAAGCCTCGATGGGGATGGCCCATGGCGGGGGACGCCGCTTCGCTAAAGACTCCTACGAATACCGGATCCTGAAAGAGTGGATCGCCGAGGCCGTCACTGAAATCGACGATAAGGAACCAACTGTAGTCGGTATGGAACTGACGCCGATGACCCGCCGCTACAAGCAGGGAGACATTCAGCAGCTCCGCGTCGTCGCTGAATACAGTGACGGTTCCAAACAGGACGTAACCGCTCTGGCACAATACGACAGTCTGATTGAAAACATCGCCACCGTCACACCACGGGGAAAAATTGAAATCCAGGGCCCGGGTCAGACCGCGGTCATGGTCCGCTTCATGGGCCAGGCAAAAATTTCGACCGTGATCTCTCCTTACAAAGAAAAGGTCAACCTGGCTGAATTCAAACCCAATAACTTTATCGACGAACAGATTAAACAGCGGTACGAAGAACTGGGGCTCGAGCCTTCGCCCCTCTGCTCGGATGAAGTTTTCATTCGTCGCGCCTTCCTTGATACCATCGGAACTCTCCCCAGCCCCGAAAAAGTCAAGTCGTTCCTGGAATCGAAAGACCCCAACAAACGCAGCTATCTGATTGACGAACTGCTGGGTCTGACCGGCGATCCCGAACGGGATGTGTACGTCGAAGCCTGGAGTGCCTACTGGGGCATGAAATGGGGCGACCTGCTGCGTATCAACCGTAACAAGATCGGCGATGGCGGCATGTGGGCCTTCTCCAACTGGGTCCGTCAGTCGCTGCGGGAAAACAAACCGGTCGACAAATTCGTAAACGAGATCATTACCGCCCAGGGATCCATCTATCAGAATGGCCCGGCCAACTATTTCAAAATCGCAACCAACCCTGAAGACCTCGCCGAAGCCACTTCGCAGATCTTCCTGGGAGTCCGTCTGCAGTGTGCCAAGTGTCACCACCATCCCTTCGAAGTTTACAGTCAGAAAGATTACTACAGCCTGGCCGCTTTCTTCACCCGCGTCGGCAATAAAGGGAGTGTTGAATTCGGTGCCCTGGGACAGGACACGATCATCAAAGTCAAGAACAGCGGCTCGATCCGCCATCCGCGGACCCGTAAAACCATGGAACCGACTCCGCTGATGGGTGAGCCAATCGACACGAAAACGGTTCGCGATTTCCGTCGTCCACTGGCCAGCTGGATCACTTCCCCGGAAAACCGCCTGTTCTCAAAAAATATCGTCAACCGCTTCTGGTCCTACTACATGGGAACCGGTTTCGTGGAACCGATCGACGACATGCGGGAAACCAACCCGGCTTCCAACCCGGAACTGCTCAACGCACTGGCCGATCACTTTGTTAATTCGGGCTACGACCTGAAAGAACTGATGCGGGTCATCATGAACTCTCGCGCTTATCAGCTCTCTTCAAGTCCACTCCCCGAAAACGTGGCCAAGACACGGTTCTACACGCACTACAACGTGAAGCGACTTTCAGCCGAAGTCCTGCTGGATGCCCTGGATGATATCACCGGTTCGCAGGAACGCTTCCGCGGCGTTCCCCAGGGAACCCGGGCCATCGAACTGCCCGACCCCAACTACAACTCTTACTTCCTGGATACGCTGGGACGTCCCAAGCGCGTCATCACCTGTGAGTGCGAACGTACCAGCCAGCCCAACCTGGCCCAGGTACTGCAGGTGGCCAACGGTCAGTTGATCAACACTAAGCTGTCCGCGAAGTCTGGTCGCATTGAGCAGCTGTTGAAAGAAAAGGCCCCCGATAAGGATGTCTTTACGGAAATGTATCTGGTCGCCTTCAGCCGTTACCCGACTCAAGAAGAACTGGCCAAATGCGAGCAGATCGTCAAAGCCGCCCCCAACAAACGGGAAGGCTACCAGGACGTTCTCTGGGCCATCAGTAACAGCCGCGAGTTCCTGTTCAACCATTGATCCCGGTGAACCCGCGTAAGACTTAAAGAAAACAGCCCGTCTCAATTACATGAGACGGACTGTTTTTTCATTCTGGGTAGGCACGAAACAGCACCAGACCACGCTCAGCCCTCAACCTCCTTTTGCCTGCGGCAATCCCGGATTACATCCAAGACCACCCCTGAAATAAGCGCTCTCATCCGATCGAATTTCAAGTTCCATCCTGAATGGAAAGACTCTCACCAGCCAAGTTATTGCTATTGCTGTTTTTTCTTTTGCTGCTTCTCTTTCTCAGCCTGCTGCTGGTAATACTCCCGGATGATTTTGCCTTCATAACCCACCCGTTCCCAGGCAGGCCAGATCGGTGCTTCGGCCTGTACCTCGGCGTAAATCTCCTGCATCTGCCGTTTCATCTTTTCGAAGATCTCGCGTTCGCTTTCGGAACGGTCGGTGGTCTCTCCAATATCATTGGCGATATGATACAGCTCAAACCCGGTCAGCTGTGCCCGCTTCAGGTCTTTAATTTCCTCTGCTGTGATACTGCCCGAAGGCTTTGGAGTCGGCACATCGAGTCGCGCCAGTAGTTTCCATTCACCATCGCGAATAGCCACTTTCGGTTCGTTACGCGACCGGTTGAACTGCCAGTACAAAGGACGCTTGCGCTGCAATGCCTGTCCCTCAAACAAAGGCAGGATACTCGTGCCGTCCAGCACGCGATCGGTGGGAGCGGGGATCTTCGCAACCTCGCACAGGGTCGGCAGGATATCGACACCACAGATCGGCACATCACTGGTGGTTCCGGCATTCACATGACCGGGCCACTGAATGATACCCGGCACACGAATCCCTCCCTCGTAGGTATAACCTTTCTTATCCCGCAAAGGTCCTGCGGATCCATGCGGATGACGACCGGTGATCGCCGGTCCGTTATCGCTGGTGAAAATGATCAGTGTGTTCTCGCGGAGTTTCTGATCCTCCAGTGTTTTCAGAATACGACCAAAGGCATCGTCCATCTGTGTGACGTTCCCATGATGGGCGGGCAGTGTCGATCCTTCTGGTGCGGTATACAATTTGCGGAAGCGTTCTGCACTCGCAATCGGTTCGTGCGGTTCATGAAAACAGACGAACATGAAGAACGGCTTTTCCTTATCCCTGAGATTGACCAGCCAGTCCTCCGCCTCGTCAGCAACCAGCTGTGATGCATAACCTTCCAGCCTCCCGACGGGCTTCGCGTTTCGTACGAAGTTAAACGGATTCTCATGCGTGGGCAGGGCGTTGTTCTGTGTCGCGAACCAGTGATCGAAACCATGATCCGACGGTTGGGGCTGCCCCACCAGATTGAACATCCCGTTCAAGTGCCATTTGCCGACATGACAGGTGGCATAACCTGACTGACGCAACAGGGTCGCGATGGTAATCTCCTGCTTGCGGACATGCATGGGTGAATACATGGGAATCCAGTTATACACGCCCACACGAAACGGGGTCCGGCCCGTCATCAGACCCGTACGGGAGGGAGAACAGTTGGGATGGGCGGCGTAGCAGCTCGTCAGCTTCAATCCCTCTCTCGCGAACTGGTCGAGGTGGGGACTTTGAATCACCGGATGACCGTAACAGGCCAGGTCACCATACCCCAGATCATCGCACAGCACGACCATGATATTCGGCCGGCCGGGTACTGCAGAGGAAGGCGCCTCCTGGGCAGAGAGCAGCAGGGGAGACAGGAACAGGGCCAGCATAAACGTTAACGAGAGTTTCAGGAACGACATGGGGGGTAACCTTTCCGGATCGATGCGCCGTCTTCCATTCAAGACAGCACAGGGAAATTCGTGGGCATGTGCTTCAGTACTACTTAAAAACATCCCGATTCGAAAAGCAACTCCATTCGTGTCATTCAACGAAAAGAGCCCCTGGCATGAAGGTTCATACCAGGGGCATCTTCGGTTCACTCTTGCCTAAAGAATGTATCGTGTGCTGTAATCAGCGGCGGATTACAGTGCATCCAGGCTGGTGCCGTTAGCGGCTGTACCAGCGTTGTTCCCTTTGATCTGACCGGTCGCAGGATTGTAGATCCAGCCGACCGTTTCAGTACCGTCTTTCGCGGTTTCATCAGGAGTGGTCCCTGCAACATCGGTTACGATCATCACACCCCGACCACCGGTGAAGGGGTTCGGAGGCAGACTGCCGATGAGGTAAGGTCCCAGTGGTTTAGTACCGACAGCACCCGTGGTGCCATCTTTGTCGCTGGACAGCAGCAGCGAATCACGGAAATCATTGGGGTCGGTTGAACCGTCCGCCGGGAATTTTCCATCGTGCTGGAATTTGTACAACTGAATCTGACTTCGCAGAGTCTGCAGGTCCTGAACCAGAACCGACTCGCGAGCGTCATCATTGGATGAAGTAAATTGTGGCAGCACTGTCGCAGCCAGGATCCCGAGGATCACGACCACAATCAGCACTTCGACGAGGGTAAAACCTGCTCGTCTTGGTTGTTTTCGTGTAGTTTTAATCATTGCCCTTCTCCGAGATTAAACGAATGTGCCTGTCACATCGCCTGATGTTAGTTACAAATTGATTTGTATCCGGGTAACCAGCTTAACTCAGGAAACAAATGAATTCCCGGATGCATTCAGAACCAGTTCCGTTTCACCTGAGCACTGTGAAACCTCATTACCGATTCTTACTTACATGGCCCTGTTCAGAAGGGACGCCGACTGACTGGCCACCAAAATCTATGTTGCTTCCCAAGGGAGTCAATTTAATTTCAGGAGAATCTCTGCGTATACCAGCCTTCCTGTATCGAATACAACGATTGGAGAGGTTTGTGAAAGAGTTCTCCCACGAAATCGACGAAAAAGCGACAGAATCAGTGGATGATTCCCGGCCAATTGTTCCAGAGCAAAGCTGTCGTGCCTGGCAGGCCGGACCGGTTTTAAGGATTTTTCCAGATCTGATTCGTGGCAAGCAGAGGTCCACCCGAGAGCTTTTTTACAGTCTCTCTGGCTGGATGTACCGCAAGCAGCGGGCATACTAAACAACTTCCATCGCTTCCCGGCGGGAAATCTCAGCTTGAATTCCCCTCCCGTCCGCGAGAAAATGAAAGCAGTGTCCTCTCTCACAAAATTACTTCAGGCGGAAGGCGGGGTTGCAATGACTGGTCGATGGCGTTTTCTGGTCCTGCTCCTGCTCTGTCCCGCCACAGTCCGAGCAGATTCTCTAGTCTGCTGTGATCGTTCTCAGACTTATCAGATCGCGTTAGATAAAGCATCAAAAGTCGGAGAAGCCAGTCTCCGCGAGCACACCATCGTCTGGCATCCCGCTAAGAAGAAGTATTATCTACTGGCCGACGTCGTCCCGCTCACCAGCCAGCACCATCCGAATACCTATAATACGGAGATTCATTTATTCTCCAGCCCGAATCTTCAGAACTGGACTTATCACGGCGTGGCAATCCCCAAAGGAACGAAAGCCGGCCGCTTTGATCGCTTTGGTGTTGCCAGTCCTGCCTCCGCGACTTTTCACAATGGACTCATCTACTGCCCCTACAGTGCCCGTCGCACCAGTCATTTTACTGAGCGCAGTATCGGCCTGGCCTGTTCGCATCCGGACCCCGAGCAGCTTCCCTGGCAAAAAACGACACACCCCATCGCGGACCTTCCTGGCGAAGATGACGACGCCGCCCTGATCAGCGATGCCTCCGACAATCATCTGCATCTCTACTTTCGGACTGCCAGTTCGCAGGGATATCACATCCTCCACTCGCAGTCATCGCATCCGCTCAAGGAAGATTCCTGGTCGAAACCGATCGTAATCTCCATCAAGCCGGAAGGAGTCCGTGCTCAGGAACTCACGGGCGCCGCACTGCTCAACGGCGAATACCACCTGTTTGTGATCGAACACTTCTACCAGGGAGGAGCGCAAGTCGCACATCTGGCGTCCCCTAACGCGGAAGGTCCCTTTCACGAATTCGACAAAGAGCAGCGGTACCTGCTCCCCGAAGAACAACCACCCAACATCGTCTACAGCGGGCACATCACTCCCGTTGTCAGAGAAGGAGCCATTAAAGCCTTTTTCTGGACTGTTTCCCAGACAGGGAAACGGTACGGGCTGTTGGGACATCCCGTACTGAAACCTTCAACAGACTGATTCAATAAAAACAGGCCACCCGGAGAACATCCGACTGGCCTGAATCGACTTCGTTCGTTTTTTTAAATCAGTGCACGCGCTGGCCGGGTACGGCGCCTTCATCGGGAGACAGCAGAAAGACGTCCTTTCCACCAGGCCCCGAGGCCAGCACCATTCCCTCGCTGGTTCCGAACCGCATTTTACGCGGCTTCAGATTCGCACAGCAGATCACCAGCCGACCGATCAGCTCTTCCGGCTCATAGGCTGCTTTGATGCCGGCGAATACATTCCGGCGTTCATCGCCACCCAGGCTGAGGGTCAGCTGCAGCAGCTTATTCGCTTCGGGAACCGAGTTGGCTTCCACGATGCGAGCCACACGCAGATCGACTTTCACGAAATCATCGATCGTGCACTCTTCCGACATCGGTTCCGCTTCCAGGGCTTCCCCACTGTCGTTCCACTGCGAAGCCGCAGCTTCACTCTCAGCGGCTACCGCATCTTCTTTTGCTTCTTCAGTCATAGCGTCTACCTGTTTTTCTTCAATTCGTTTAAACATATGCTGGAACTTACTGACAGAGATCCCTGTCAGCGGCGTCTGTGCCTGGTCCCAGCTGGTAATGGGATCATTCAGTAATTCGCCCGTCTGACCGGACAGGCGGGGCAGTACGGGAGTCAGATACACCACAATCTGCCGGAACAGGTTCAGGGCAATCGTGCAGATGTCCTGCAGTTCCTGCTGACGGTCTTCGTCTTTCCGCAGTTCCCAGGGCTTCTGATCTTCAACGTATTTGTTGGCCCGGTCTGCCAGCGCGAGGATCTCTCTCATCGCGCCGTTGTAATCGCAGTTCTCGTAGGCCGTCGCGATGGTTTCGCTACGACTGGCACCATACTCGAACAGCCCCCCGTCATCCGGGTAAGCTGAGGAGAGTCCCGTCTGCGCGACGAACTTCGCACTCCGACTCGCCAGGTTGACGACCTTCCCGACCAGATCCGAATTCACTTTCTGTACGAATTCGTCGAGGTTCAGATCGAGGTCATCCAGTCTCGACCCCAGCTTCGAAGCGTAATAGTAACGCAGGCAGGCAGGGTCGAGGTGGTTCAGATACGTGGCGGCTTTGATGAAGGTCCCCTTGGATTTGGACATCTTCTCGCCATCCACAGTCAGGAAGCCGTGAATATGAACCTTCTCAGGCAGATTGAAACCCGATGTCTTGAGCATGGCCGGCCAGAAGAGTGTATGGAAGTAGGTGATATCTTTGCCGATGAAGTGGTGCACTTCGGTTTCGGGATTTTTCCACCACTTGTCGAAGTCTTCATTGTTGTTCTCACACCATTCAAGTGTGGAGGCGATGTAACCGATGGGCGCGTCGAACCAGACGTACCAGTAGTTGCCCGGGCTGTCCGGAATTTCAAAACCGAAATAAGGGGCAGGGCGGGAAATATCCCAGTCCCGCAGCGGATCCCCCAGGAAATGACCTTTGAGATAATTGGCGACTTCAGACTGCAGATGATCGCCCGACTGCGTCCATTCATCGAGAAAGCCATGCAGGTCTTCAATCCGCACGAACAGATGACTGGCGGTCCGCAGTTCCGGTGTTGTGTTGGACAGCGTGCTGACCGGATCGATCAGATCAGCGGGCGTGTAAGTGCTGCCGCACTTGTCACAGTTGTCGCCGTATTGGTCGGTCGCCTTACACTTGGGGCAGGTCCCCTTCACAAAGCGGTCTGCCAGGAATGTATTCTCCTGCACGTCGAACAGCTGGGTGACTTCCTTTTCGTGAACCAGTCCGGCTTCGCGTAACGACGACCAGATCTGATGACAGACCTTGCGGTTCTGCTCGCTGTTCGTACTGCCGTAATTATCGAACTCAATATTGAAACCAGTGAAGTCGGCAATATGTTTCTCGCGGACATCAGCAATCAACGCTTCTTCCGAGCGGCCTTCCTGGCGGGCGCGAATCATAATTGCGGTGCCATGCGTATCATCGGCGCAGAAGAATCGACATTCATGGCCGCGCAGCTTCTGAAACCGCACCCAGATATCGGTCTGGATGTATTCCACGAGGTGGCCAATATGAATGTCACCATTGGCGTAAGGCAGGGCCGCGGTGACCAGGATGCGACGTTGTGGCATAATATTCCCGACTGAGGTTAATGGAAATCAGACAAAATTCACTTACTGTAATCAGAACAGACACCTGATCCCTCGCAGGGTTCAGCTGAAGCAGTCGCGCAGCACCCGAAAACGTGAAATTCTGTACCGGCAAAGGGCCTGTTCTCTCAGAGGGCGTCGATTGTACGGCGCCGGGCACAATCCCGCAATCCACTCGTTTTGGGCCTGCCCCACACGGTTTAGAACGTCGAACCGGTCATCAGCAGGGGACCATTCGAAGAACAGAGGGCCCGCACCAGGTCCAGCTGGCTGACGATGCCGATCTGCACATTATCTTTATAGATCGCACCAAAAGCGGAGGAGGAATTTCTCATTACATACAGCGCCTCAAGCATACTGTAATCGATCTGAAGCCGCGGCATATTATAGACGGCGGGAATAATCGGCGAGGGCGACGTTATCAGATCCACCAGCTTGATATAAGAGGTCCACTCACTCTGATGCGCGGCGCGAATCGGAATGAAGGAAATCTGGTTCTGCTGTGCCATCTGAATAATGTCTGCGGTATCGGTGCTCCGGGTGACTCCCTTAATCTCTGCCTGGGGAATCATAACCTTCCGCACCGACTGGGCCGCGGTATTGAACATACCCCGTACCAGCTGTTTCTGTGCATTACCTAAAATCCCCTCGAGGTGCCCCTCTTCGAGTACCTTCACCAGCCGCTGTCGTCCCAGCACCAGCTGCGCGGGTTTATTACGATCCGGTGAGAACTGCTCCAGCAGTCGGGTGATCGCTACGAGGGGAACGCTGACGATCCAGAATGCACGGTAAAAGAAATCGAACCACCGACAGTAGCGTCTAAGCAGCATGGTCGGCGCCCGGTAATACAGGTTCTTAGGCACCAGCTCCCCGAAAATGAAGATGAGTGGCGTAAAGAGAATCGTCGTCACAATCTCTGCCCTGCCGCCGGACTCCTGAAAGACCGCAGCAATGCCCATCGAGATCGCAATCGTGACGAGGTCGTTTGCCAGGTTATTGCCAATGAGTGTTGTCGCGACAAAGTAGCTGGGGTTCTGAGCGAACCAGCAGAGCCGCTGGGCAATCGGATCGCCTTCGTTGGCATCGATATTCAGACGCAGGAAACTGACGCGGTAGAAGCCGGTCTCGGATCCACTGAACAGGGCTGACAGGCGGAGGCCGATCGCAAACAATGCCAACGCGCCGAGAATGGGAAGCCAGTTCAACTTAGGAATCAACCTTCAACACAAAACAGAAACGACGCACTCCCCCTGGAGACATCATAAAACTGGATTCTCTTGAAACGCGTCTCATCTTGCAAGAGGTGCTATGAATTCCTCACTGAAAATCAACCACTATTTTCCGGCGGACCCACGCCGATGACTTACATTTTCCTGATCTATGACCTATGTTTTAGTAACAACACGATTGCCCAGTCTGCTCATTTTGACAGAGCAGCACAGTGGCGGGCCGGACAGCATGCTTTCTCGATGTTCCCAACGGGGCGGTGTTACCTAAGTCGCTTGGAATCAGGAATTTAAGCACGTTCACTTCAGATAAGTAAGATCCGATGAAAGTTCAGCAATTTTTAGATCACCACGGGATCAAGGAAAACCCTTTCGGTCAGGAAGACGCCCAGAGCGATCACGTTTTCAAGGAATTCTGTCTGAACGGCACCCACCACCCGGTCTGGGATAAAATATTTTCCAATCCCGCCAACCCTTCCACTTCGGTCGTGTTCGGCGAAAAGGGAGCAGGGAAAACCGCCATCCGGATGCAGATGATCGAACAGCTGCAGAAACACAATGCCCAGCATCCGGAAAACCGCGTCTTCGTCATTGAGTACGATGACTTCAATCCGTTTCTGGACTGCTTCCGCGAACGGTATTCGGGCCGCAATCGTCGCCCCGAACGACTGCTCTCTCACTGGCGACTCTGGGATCACATGGATGCCATCCTCTCGCTGGGCGTGACCCAGCTGATCGGCGAAATGATCGAGCCCAACAATACGGAAGAGAACAACATCCGCTCGGTGACCAAGGCCCAGGTCAACAGCCTGACCCATCTGGAAAAACGGGACCTGCTGCTGCTGGCCGCCTTTTATGATCACAGTCTGGATATGCCGGCCGTCCAGCGCTGGAACCGACTCCGCAAACGTTTGAAATTCAGTTACTGGAAAACCGAATGGGAACGTAGCCTCGGCTTCCTGGTGACCATCGTGACGGTCGCTTTGGTCTTCTACCTCGGCAACTGGAAAGACTTCCAGAAGTGGTGGATCTGGCTGATCATGTTTGCCGGCTGGACTCCCTGGCTCTGGAAACAGCTCACACTGATGTGGAAAGCCTGGCGGGTTTCACGCGAGGTGCGGGTCTTCGATCATATCTCGAATGCCCTGCGTAAAATTCTCTCGCGCATCGAACGCCGAGAACTCGCCGGTCAACCGATTCCCTGCCGGGATCGCAGCGATGACCGCTACGAATTGCTCACCAAATTTCAGACGATCCTCAAAAAAATGGGATTCGAAAATATCGTGATCCTGGTGGACCGGGTCGACGAACCTCACCTGGTCAACGGCTCTGCAGAACGCATGCGGGATCTGCTCTGGCCGATGTTCGATAACAAACTGCTCAAACATCCGGGAGTCGCCTTCAAACTGCTGCTCCCCTCAGATGTGGTCTACTACCTGCAGCGTGAAGAGAAAGAATTCTACGAACGCTCGCGACTCGATAAGCAGAACCTGATCACCTCACTGGACTGGACCGGAGAATCGCTGTACGACGTCGCCAGCGACCGCATCCGGGCCTGCACGGCAGATCACAAAACGGATATTTCCATTCGTGACATGTTTGACGAGTCCATTTCGGAACAGGAACTCATTGCACAGTTCGCCCAGTTACGGGTCCCCCGGCACCTGTTTAAGTTCCTGTATCGACTGCTCGTCGATCACTGCAATCGCTATACGGTTGATAATCCCAGCTGGAAAATCAACCGGGAAACGCTGCATAAAGTGATGAGCCTCTTCCAGCGGGATCTGGAAGCCTTCGATCGTGGCATGGGAACAGGTTGAAAATGGTCCCCCCGTCCGGTAGTTTTAAGGAATAAACTTTCCTGACAACGATCCCTCCGGAACCACCCCCATGCAAACCAACCTCAATCGACGTGAAATGCTGGCTGCCACAGGCGGTCTGCTGGCCGCTGGTCTTTCCTCCACACCCGCTCTCGCCGGGAAAACGGAGCGCCAGCGATCTGCGGCTGAACCGTTCGCCTACTGCTTTAATACCAGCACCGTCCGCGGTCAGAAACTGGGGATCGTCGAACAGATCAACCTCACTTCCAGTGCCGGCTACGATGCCATCGAGCCCTGGTTGCGGGATATCGATCAGTATGTAAAAGAAGGGGGTTCACTCAAGGATCTCCGCAAACGGATTGAAGATGCCGGCCTGACGGTCGAGAGCGCGATCGGCTTCGCCCAGTGGATCGTCGATGATGACGCGCAGCGCAAAGCGGGGCTCGAACAGGCCAAACGGGATATGGACACACTCCAGCAGATCGGCGGCATCCGCATGGCGGCGCCTCCGGTCGGCGCTACCAAACAATCGGATCTGGACCTGTTCGCCGCAGCCAAACGGTATCGCGCCCTGCTCGAACTGGGCGATCAGATGCAGGTCGTTCCGCAGGTTGAGGTCTGGGGATTCTCCGAGTCCCTCTCACGACTGGGGGAATCGATGTTTGTCGCCATTGAAAGCGGCCACCCCAAAGCCAGTCTGCTCCCGGACGTGTATCACATATACAAAGGCGGGTCCGACTTCGCCGGACTGGGGCTGCTCAGCGGCTCAGCCATTCAGGTCTTCCATGTGAATGACTACCCCGCCGATCCTCCACGCGAAACCATCAACGACGCACACCGCGTTTATCCCGGTGACGGTGTGGCACCGCTCACCGACATCTTCCGCATGATTCACCGGGCCGGCTTCCGGGGCGTGCTCTCGCTGGAACTGTTTAACCGCGAGTACTGGGAACAGGACCCGCTGGAAGTCGCAAAAACCGGCCTGCGAAAAACGCGGGAAGCCGTTATCAAGGCGCAACTCGACCAGCTCCCGAAAGCAGAATAAGACGTGAAGCAGATCGCACTCCTGTTTGAGTTCGGTTCTCTGAACGGAGGCGAACATTCCATGCTGGCCATGCTCCAACAGTTGCATGGCCGGTCATTTGAATTCACCGCCTTCTGTCTCGCCGACAGTCCCCTGCAGCAGCGCCTGACATCGCTCAACATCCCCTGCCATCCGGTTCAGTTTCACGACGAACAGGGCCTGAGACTGCCGCGGGAAGCGGTGCTCGAACAGCTCCTCCCCGTGTTGCAATCTCAGCACTTCGATCTGCTGCACGCCAACAGCCTGTCCATGGCGCGACTGACGGGAGCCTTCGCAGAACAGTTGCCGGTTCCCTGCTCGGGACATTTGCGGGACATCATCAAACTGAGTCGCGCTGCCATCCGGGATCTCAACCGGAACCGCAGGCTGTTTGCGGTCTCCCACGCCACCCGTGAATTCCATATCGCCCGCGGTCTGAATGCGGAGACTGTCAGCGTCTGCTATAACGGCGTCGACTGCGAACGGTTTCACCCCCGGCCTGCAACGGGTGCACTGAAACAGGAACTGGGTCTCCCAGCCGACACACGCCTCTGCCTGACCATCGGCCAGATCGGCCTGCGCAAGGGACAAGACGTTCTGGCAGAAGCGGCCCGGATGCTGGCAGAGCAGGGGGATCAGCAGACACATTTTGTCCTGGTTGGAGAACGGCATTCACAGAAACAGGAAAGCATCGACTTCGACCATGCCCTGGATACTACATTTGCACAACCCGAGCTGGCAGGGCGGCTGCACCGACTGGGATACCGCGATGACATCCCCTATTTGATGAACGAAGTTGATCTGCTCGTCCATCCAGCCAAACAGGAACCACTGGGACGTGTCCTGCTGGAAGCGATCGCCAGCGGTCTGCCTCTGGTCGCAACCGACGTGGGTGGGACTTGTGAAATTGTCGACCATGAACGCTCAGCACTGCTGGTACCTCCCAACGAAGCAGCGGCACTCGCCTCAGCGATACAGCGTTTACTGCATGACCAGAGTCTGAGTCAAAGCATCTCGCAGCATGCGCGACGGCGGGCAGAAGAACGCTTTACCAGCGAACGGGCCAGCCGCAACATGGAGGCCTGCTGGCAGGAACTCTGTGACTGATCGTCCGGGCGCTTAGCTGCCCTGACGGGGATGAAACTCTTCCCAGCGCTTCCAGGCGTAGTCCCATTCCATCCAGAGCCGCAATACGGACCAGAGTGCCCGCAGTTTTCCCAACTGTGCAGGGGGAATTTTCGACTGAGCGGCCATCGCATCCTGGGTCACTTCCGTCAGTCCCCACAGGGCTGCCAGTTCACGACAAAGGTTGTCAGCCGTGAGATCGATTTCCGCATCTTCGGCGACGAAGCCTGCAGCATCGGCCATCACAAACAGTTCGAACAACTGACTGCGATACGGATCCAGTTCCAGAGGCTTGGTGGCTGCTTCGGCTTCACCAACGACATTGGCGACGCGGCGGACAATATCATCCGCCAGATCATGGGAGGCGGAAGAAACGTGGTTCAAAGAATCGCGGGACATGGGACGAAGTTCACTCTCTGAAACAGAACAGCTCGAAGCATAGATAAAACAAAAACACATCCTGACCGGTTGGGTCAGGATGTGTTTAGAGAATATCGAATTGCTGCTGCTTCGGCAACCGCCGACGCGTCCTCGAGGGACTCTGCTTCAGCTTACGGCAGGATAAAGATCAGACCGGTTGCTGTAAGTCCCTCTGTGATGGCGGCTTTGGTATTCCAGGGAACACCATTGATCCGTTTGGGAGTATTCGGTTCGCCCGGACGGTAGAATCCCAGGGGATACATACGTTTGCGGAGCGGGTCGATACTCATCTGGTAAGGCAACGCGATCAGCTGACCGGTAAACCGTCCCATGGAAACAAAGGGCTGCACGAGATCGCGACGGGAAAGACCGTAACGTTCGAGGTTGGGATCTTCGAAGTACAAAGGATTGTAGTTCACGTTCGAAGCTTCCCAGGTGTAGATACTTTCAGAGAAGTTCCGTCCCGGGTAAGGAGCATTGCTCAGTTTGAATTCGCGCGGGCACTCCAGAATCGCGCCCCCTTCTTCATCCGAGGCTTTACACGGTTTGCCATCGGGGCGGGGACACAGGTTCCGGCAGGGTTCGTTCTTGGCGATCTTCGGATCGGGTTCGTAGTCGAAGAACGGCTTGATGTTGGAGATACGTTTCAACAGGTGCGGTGTTTCGTCTTCCAGATCTTCCGGTTCGGCAGGCAATCCTTCCACACTTGGAATATCATCGCCCAGCCCGTCGTAGCTCTTCTGGGTCATGATAAAATTACCGCTGTCGTCATCCGCTTCCGGAAAGACAGGTACCATCTGCTTTGACGGCGTGGCTGCCGGAGCGGGTGTCACACTTTTGTATTGTACATTCTGAGCCTGGGGCGCTGAGGGGTTCTCTTCCAGGCCAATGGTTTTAAAAGGCTCGACTGCTGGTGCCGGGCTGACAGGAGTACTGGGATCGGCAGATGCAAAAGGATTAACTCCCGTGGGAGCAGCCTGAACCGCGGCGGGCGCGGGTGCCACAGGCATGTCATCCGGGATCGGACGGAAGGCCGGTGTCTGTTCCGGTTCGTCGTTTTTGCCCTGCTTGCGTTGTTCGCGGCGTTCTTTGCGTTCCTGTTTTTTCAGTTCGCGTTTATTGTCGCGCGACAGGGTCTCCCAGCGCTGCTCCGGAGAACGGCTTTTCAGCTCTTCCCACGTGCTGGCAGGCACAGGATTCTGTCCGAGGAAGGGGTCCTGCTCGGCGGACGCTTCTTCGACCATCGTAAATGGCGAGAGCCCCAGAACCAGGGCCAGGCTCAGCAGATATCGCTTACCCGAACTATTCCATGGGTGAATGTTCGGCTGTGTAATTCGGTGCTTCCTGAGTGACTGCAATATCATGCGGATGGTTCTCCCTGACCGTTGCGGCTGAAACCTGAATGAATTTGGCTTCGGTTCGCATTTCCGCGACAGACTGGACTCCCAAATAACCCATACCAGCCCGTAGTCCACCTACAAGTTGATAGAGCAGATTCTGCAGCGGACCTTTGTAAGGCACGCGTCCCTCTACTCCCTCTGGTACCAGTTTCTTGGCGGAATCCTTTCCGTCTTGTGTAACTGAACTTTGACGGTAGCGTTCGCTACTGCCTTTGACCATTGCTCCCATCGATCCCATGCCACGGTAACGCTTGAAACTGCGTCCCTGGTAAAGAATCAATTCACCCGGACTTTCGTCCAGACCGGCGAGCAAACCTCCTAACATCACCGTATGAGCGCCGGCTGCCAGAGCTTTGGCAATGTCACCACTGTAACGAATTCCCCCATCGGCGATGATCGGAATGCCTGTTCCTTCCAGTGCCTTGGCAGCATTGGAAATCGCAGTTAACTGCGGCACACCGACGCCTGAGATAATTCGCGTTGTACAGATTGAGCCAGGACCGATGCCGACCTTAACCGCGTCCGCTCCCGCATCCGCCAGGTCTCGGGCACCCTGTTCAGTCGCCACATTACCGGCAACCACATCGATGTCCCATCGCTTTTTGATTTCTCTCACGGTCTGTACCACATTGCCAGAATGGCCATGGGCACTGTCAACAACCAGGAGATCCACCCCTTTTTCAATCAGTAAAGCAGCACGATCATAATCTCGGACACCAACCGCAGCCCCGACTCGCAGCCGCCCCCGTGAATCTTTGGAGGCCAGCGGGAACTGCATCGTCTTGTCGATGTCTTTGATCGTAATCAGCCCCTTCAGTTGATAATTTTCGTCAACCAGCAGAAGTTTCTCGACCTTATTTTCCAATAATATCCGCTGAGCCACTTCAAGCGTTGTATCTTCCGCAGCCGTCACAAGTTTTTCTTTCGTCATGACTTCAGATATCTGCGTGTCGGGAGAATCGAGAAACCGCAGGTCACGGCTCGTCAAAATCCCCACAAGCTTCCCATTTTGTGTCACGGGGACCCCGCCGATATTCTTCCGCTTCATGATTTCGGCAGCTTCTGCCACTGTAACTTCGGGAGGCAGTGTGACTGGATCCACAATCACACCGTGTTCGCTCCGTTTTACCAGGTCTACCTGCAGTGCCTGCTGTTCCGGCGTCATGTTTTTGTGGATGACGCCGATGCCCCCTTCCTGGGCCATGCCGATCGCCATATCGCTCTCAGTCACGGTGTCCATGGGGCTGCTGATAATCGGAACATTGAGAGGGATATTTCGGGTAAGCTGGCTGGCAACACTGACTTCCGAAGGCATGACTTCGCTGTAAGCTGGTTGCAGCAGAACATCGTCGAAAGTAATTCCCTGACAGATAATGCGGTCTTGCATTGGGCCTCTCCTTACGGGTCTCTTTAATGTATTTTCTGTTTTGTGTTCGAAATCGATGATTTATTTTTTTGAAACATTGTAGGCAAATTACCCGCCGACGGGGCAATCTGTTTCAAATGTTTGCGTTTCGTGTGATCTGTTCCTGGAACGCATTCGCCAGTTCGATCATCTCGGGCACCGTCAGTTCTTCCGCCCGGGTTTTCTCCCGCTCGTAACCGTGCGCCTCCAGAAGTGCGTCCACTTCCGCTTTACTCAACTGTTTGCTGTACATTCCCACCAATGTGCTCCGCATCAGTTTCCGCCGATGCTGGAAGACGCGCCGCAGGAAATCCTGGAAGAAGACCCGGTCCCCAATCTTCTGTTTCAGAGGCGGATTCGGCGTCAGTTGGACAATCGCCGAATCGACCTTGGGCCGGGGCCAGAAAACGGTAGGTCCCACTTTCTTGAGCAGCTTGACGAAGCACTGCGACTGCAACCAGACCGACAGCGCCCCGTAATTTGAAGTCGCGGGCTTACACGACATTTTCAAACCGAGCTCGTACTGAATCGTAACCACCATCCGGTTCCAGGGCAGATCCGAGGCAACCAGATTCGAAATAATGGGTGTGGCCACGTTATAAGGCAGGTTGGCCACCAGCTTCAGGTGACTGCCCGGGTTCGCTTTGAGCTGCTGGTCAATCTCTTCCAGCACGATGGGGTTAAGCCGGTTTTTGTTCTTGAGCGCGTCGCAGTTCAGCAGAGTGATATTGTCGTACTTCTGCGTGGCCTCGCTGGCCAGGGTATACATGTTGCGATCGTACTCGACGGAGATCACATGCCGGGCTCTCTGGGCCATGAACGTGGTCATGCCCCCGGTTCCGGTTCCCACTTCCAGCACGATGTCGGTGGGTTGAATGTGTCCCTGTTCAACGACGTACTCGATGATATTCAGATCGATCAGAAAGTTCTGGCCCAGATCAGAGCGCGGGTTAAAGCCATGCCGCTCAAAGAGCCGCATTAAATAAGATCGAGTCTGCCTTTCATCTTCTTTCATTGATACCATCAAGTGTTAAGGGAACCAGCTTTGACACGTACTTCCCGAGAATATCGGTTTCAATATTCACAATACTGCCCACCTGCTTCTGCCCCAGCGTCGTGACTTCCAGTGTGTGTGGAATCAGCGCGATACTGAAGGAGGATGCTTCGCAGCCCACTATGGTCAGGCTGATGCCATCCACGGTGACCGATCCTTTGGGGACCATCTGCAAAGCCAGTGCTTCCGGAACTTCGAACCACATCGTGATCCATTCGCCGTCCCGGTCGATCGATTTGATCGAACCCACGCCGTCCACATGACCTTGAACGAAGTGACCACCCAGCCGTCCGTTTGCTGCCAGCGGGCGTTCCAGATTCACGGCATCGCCCACGGTTAACAGCCCCAGGTTGGTCTTCGCCAGGGTTTCCGCGCCCGCCTGGAACTTCAGAGAGTTCGCGGCGATCTCCACCACCGTCAGGCAGCAGCCATTGATGGCCACACTATCACCGATCTGGGCCTCATGTAATATGAGTTCCGGAATCTTCAGCGTCAAATCGATGGAGGAGCCGTTCTTTTCGAGAAGTTGAACGGTACCCTGCCCCTCGACCAGTCCCGTAAACATCGGCGACAGTACCTTCGGCGTTCTAAAAACAGGGGAATTAAACGAGTCAGTTTCTCAAATTTCTCTGGATTTGTATAGTCGTCCAGAGATAACTTCTTCCCAAAAAGCCCGAATTGGGGACGAAAACGCGAAATAACAGAACAGGACCGGGACCGCCAGCTCCTGCACCAGGAAGATCAGGGCCAGCGAAAATACGAGCTGTATCACATGCCGGCGGCTCCGCTGACCAGTGAACAACTGATTAAATACATGCGGATAATGCACACGTGAGACCATCAGTGCCGCGACCGCCAGTGTGATCAGTGGCAGGGCCCAGCCGATGCCGGTAATTAACCACTCCGACAGGGACTGCATCGATCCATTTTTCGTCTCTGCCAGCTTGTAAAGGCCGCGCATTGCAATCGGAAAGGAAGCCACGACGCCGGCTGCCGCCGGTGAGGGGAGACCGCTGAACCCTTCGTGTGAATCGTCTTCATCCGTTTCCACGTTGAAGCGTGCCAGCCTCAAAATGGTACAGACCGCAAACAGCAGCGCGATCACCCAAAGCAGACGCGGATGATAGATCTGGGTACGAAACTGAATCATCTGCAGCATCAGAAACGCCGGGGCTACTCCGAAGCTGATCGCATCGCACAGACTGTCGAGCTGCGCACCAAATTCCGAGGTCTGATTCGTCCAGCGGGCGGCACTGCCGTCCAGGGCGTCGAACAGCATCGCCACAAAGATCAGCACCGCCGCGATAAACAGGTGTTGATTTTCAAAAGAGTTATAGATCCCCGGCGCAGTTCCCAGCATGCGGGTGAGGCCCCCGCTGGTCACGTGCCCCATATATTCCGGACCGACCTTGGCCGCATAGGTAATGGCGCCAAAACCACAGGCGGCATTACCCAACGTCAACAACGTCGGCAGGACGGCAATCAGTTTACGCTTCTTCATTGGAGGCCTCAGTGGGGGACTCTGCATATTTCGCGAGAATGGTCGAACCGGCTTTCAACTTGTCACCCGGCTTCGCCAGGATTTCCAGTCCTTCTTCCTGGGGAAACACAATCACGGTTCGGGAACCCAGCTTAATCATACCGAACTGCGCCCCCTTGGTTAATACATCGCCCGGCTTCAAGCGACAGACAATCCGCCGCGCAATCGCACCGGTAATCTGCTGCACCAGCATCGGTCGGTTGGTCGGCTCGGGCATCTGCAGATAGACTTCCAGTCGCTCGTTTAACCGCGTGGACTCCGGTCGCAGTGCGTTCAGACATTTCCCGGGTCGATACGCAAGTTTGATAATCTTACCGGCAACCGGCATGCGGTTAATGTGGACATTGAAAATCGACAGGAAGATGCCGATCTCGATCGCCGGGCCGCCGATATATTCGTGATGCGCGATCTCTTCAATCGTATCGAAGGTCCCGTCTGCGGGAGACACAATCACTCCTTCACCCGCAGGGATCGTCCGCTGGGGATTCCGGAAGAACCAGACGATCTCCATCCCGAACAACACCAGCGTCAGCACCAGCAACCAGCCGATGTAACTGAGCACCCCTGTCACCACGCCGGACAAAATCACCCCGGAGAGCAGGGCGGCACCGCCGAAAAACAGGGTTGAGAGAACGAACAGTTCGGCCAGCCCTTCGCGGGCAAAGGGGAGTCGGCTGCGATACGCAAAGGGATCGTCCGCTTCCTCCCAGTAGTAGCCTCCCTGGTTCTCATGATATTTAAGGTCGCGGGGATCGAGCACATCATGCGGACAGGGATTGAAGTCCCCCTTACGTGTGCTCTCCATTTTCTTCACGTAACCGGGGCGAAACGTCTTCAACCAGAATCGCCGCCAGCGGCCCCAGAGCATTTCCAGGTTGATAATAATTCCCCCACCCGGCTGAATGGTCGTCAGTTGCGGATCCATGGGCTGGACTTCCAGTCGGGAATAAGGTTGTCCGGTGGCAGGTAGATTGACGTCTGATGAAGTTGAACTCATAAGGTCTTGAATTTCGGAGATTGCGTGCTGCTGATCATTTCGGGAACGGTTTCAGAGACCGGACTGGTCCCTGCTTAAGAACGTCCCAGTTTAACAGGATCCCGGCTGGCTGACGAGATTCGCCCTCGTTCATCACTATTTTTAATCTGTTTTCTTCCCGGGCAACGGGTCGAATCGAAAAAATCCGTGCAGCGTCTCTGTTTTATACTTCTGGCCGGATCCGGGTCTGCCTGCAATTCACGGGTCGGGCAGGGAAGCCATGTTGCATCTGTAAGCCTGGTCAGAGTTTGAGCATATTCCGGACAGGCTGGTATCCGCAGGTCGCGTAAAGATTCATTTAATCTAAACGCAATCGTTTGAGGTTACTCCGGCTTTCTGCTAAAAATATGCTGCTTTACGCCAAATAATATCAAATTTTGTTGATGTGTTGCGAAATCAACAGATCGAGTTCATCCTGTCGAACTTTTAGAGGAAACAAAACCGATGAGTATTGCCATTAGTTCCGTTCATGCCCGTGAAATTCTTGACAGTCGCGGGAATCCCACTGTGGAAGTGGATATCGAGCTGGAAAATGGAGTTGTAGGCCGAGCCGCTGTTCCCAGCGGTGCCAGCACAGGGATGCACGAAGCCTGTGAACTGCGCGACGCCGATAAAAAAGACCGCTTCCTGGGCAAAGGGGTCCAGCAGGCCGTTCAGAATGTGAACACCGAAATTGCCGACGTACTGGTTGACCTGAATGTCTGCGATCAGCTGCTGATCGACCGTGTCATGCTCGACCTGGATGGCACCGAAAATAAATCACGCCTGGGTGCGAACGCCATTCTGGCCTGTTCGCTGGCCGCCGCACATGCAGCAGCTGCTTCTTCCGACCTGCCCCTGTTCCGTTACCTGGGTGGCGTTGGTGCCAACCGTCTCCCCGCCCCGATGATGAACATCATCAACGGTGGTGAGCACGCCAGCAACGGAATCGACCTGCAGGAATTCATGGTCATGCCCCTGGGCTTTGACAACTTCAGTGACTCTCTGCGTTGCGGAACCGAAATCTTCCACTCACTGAAGAAAGTGCTCTCTTCCAAAGGTCTGAGCACTGCCGTTGGCGACGAAGGGGGATTCGCTCCCGATCTGCCTAACAGTGAAGACGCCATCGACGTCATTCTGACCGCGATCGAAAAAGCAGGTTACAAAGCCGGCGATCAGGTCAAAATCGCACTCGACGCCGCTTCTACCGAATTCTACAACACGGAAACCGGTATCTACACCGTCGAAGGTCGAGAATTCGATTCCGCAGGCATGGTCGACTTCCTTGCCTCATGGGTTGAAAAGTACCCGATCTGCTCCATCGAAGATGGTCTGGCAGAAGACGACTGGGAAGGCTGGAAAGCACTCACCGAACGGATCGGCGACAAAGTCCAGCTGGTCGGCGACGACCTGTTCGTGACCAACCCCAAACGTCTGCAGCGGGGGATCGACGAAGGGGTTGCCAACAGCATCCTGGTGAAAGTCAACCAGATCGGCACCCTGTCCGAAACCATCGAAGCAGTTCAACTGGCAGGACGCAACGGTTACACCGCCGTCATGAGCCACCGTTCCGGCGAAACCGAAGATACCACCATCGCCGACCTCGCGGTTGCTCTCTGCACTGGTCAGATCAAAACCGGTTCCGCCAGCCGAACCGACCGGATCTGCAAATACAACCAGCTGCTGCGAATCGAAGAGATTCTGGGAGAGGAAGCCACCTTCGGCGGTACCATCTCCTGAATTGATTCCACTCAACTCTGAGACGAACAGCTCCCCCCGGAACCCGTTTCCGAGGGGAGTTTTTTTTGCGCGGATATGAGTTGTAGGATGCAATTCGCCGCCTGTGTCAGCTCATATCAGTCGATCACAAGCCAACCGGCACCATGGGCACAACCGCGGCAATCACTACAGCTTAACAAGATCTGGAGAAACCTGTGCAACCCTGTCGATTTTGATGAGGTAGCTCTGCGCCCGACGTCTGCAGAGATCGTGTCCCTTTTGCATTGGCCATCAACATCGTGACTGACAGACAGCACCAGAACGAAGAATCCGGGATCGGCTGGATGATCTCGCTGACTTTCTGGCTGTTGTTGTTCCTCGCCGCGAGCCTGTTCGCTGCGGTAGTCCTTTCGCCGCGGTACCTGGCCTACCTTGAGTTACGGAATGAGTATCTCTCGAACCAGGTCCAGCTGGTGACCCTGGAAAACCAGGTCGAATACCTAAAACAGATCGCCCATTCGCTGGAGCATGATCCTGAGTTTCGCTCCGAAGTCGCACGCGTCGACTTTGATGCCGTCCGACCGGGTGAAGAGCGGATTGCCGTCGATCCCGATCTGGCATTGGATCTGCCTCAATGGAATCCGCGTCAGAGAATCCCGGTCACCAGTCGCGCCTGGTATGTGCCCATGCTGAGCGTGCTCAGCGAAAATCACAAGGTGCGCTCCTCTCTGTTGCTGACCGCCGGGGTGATTGTACTGCTGTCCTTTACGTTTCTGCATGAATCACAGTCCCATCAGCTGGAGCACGTAACCCGTTCCACTAAAGACTTTGTGTCGCTGTTCCTCTCTCGATACCGCGTCTCGGAATCAGAGACCGATGAGGACTGACTCCGGTTCCGGCTGTAAGGAATAGCGCGAATGCAGCAAACACCCCGCCTGCAACGCCTGAGCTTGTTTTTGTGATCCTAGCCTTTCTTCTTAGGAACCACGTTGTTCGGATTTTTTCTGGAATAGCTGCCCTGCCGTTCTATCTCGCTGAAAGCCGGCAGTAGAAATCAAATTCAGTTCGGACAATCCCGAAGCAGCGACGATTTGATTAGTAGTTATTTCATGACGTTTCAACTCTGAAGGGCATCACAGAATGGATACAGATAAGCAAGCCAGGACTTCTCTGTTAACGGAATTCAGACTGAGACGCTGGGCGCGGATGCACTACGTTTCAGCAGATCAAAGAAAAGCGACCTGGAATCCCATCGTTCTCGATGAAATGCAGAATAAGGATCAGGAAATGCACGAAGCAGAAGAAAACAGCATGAAGGCCCGTGTTTCATCCATGTATGTGCCACTGGCACCCGGGACCATTACCCGCATCGATCAGTCACACGAAGAAGCCGCTGCACCTCACATCCTGAAAATGCAGGATCGTTCCTCGCGCAATCTGCAACGGGTCGCTGATCAGATGCTGGGCGAATAAGCTCACTCAAGCACGCGTCCAGATTTTCTCGACCTCCGCACTATTTGCGGGGGCCGACGTAGTCATCGACAAACGCGTCCAGCAGCAGCACATCCAGACGGTCCATCTGCTGCGTTTTCTCATCCCCGGTCTGCAGGGGAGGCTCGTAATCGGCGGCAGCGGTAATGCGAATCCGCTTGGCCTCGATTCCTTTCTGGATCAGATAGAGCATGGCCTCTCGCCCCCGCTGGTAAGTCAGTACCAGTTTGTCATTGTAGTGGCCGTCCTGGGGCAGAGGTTTCACCGACGTATGAGCCCGCAGCTCGATCTTGTTCGGTTTGCCCGCCAGCTCTGGAATCATCTCATCCAGCTTCGTTTTACGTTCCTCGTCAAGGTCTACCTGGGTCTGACCGTAATACAGGGTCTTCCCGACAGGAACCGGTACTCCTTCCCGGAAGCGGAAGATGCGCACATCTTTGCCTTCAAGGGCCTTCGTCTTGATTCCCCCACGTCCCCGTTCCCGGCTATCGGTATACGCCCCCAGCATACTCATCTGCTCGATCATCGAGTTCATCGGAAAATATTTTCCGGGAGGTGAAATGGGGCCGGTACGATAACCCGTGTAAGACTGAATCGATTCCAGGATCGACCGGTATTTCTCATCATTCACGATTTCACTGAGTGAAACCAGCATGATGAAGAATGTCAGCAGCAGCGACATCATGTCACCGTAAGTCACCACCCATTCGGGGACTCCCGGTGGACCATCGTCTTCCATGACTGTCTGCTCCTGTCAGTGAATGAAGAAATAAGGAGATTCGGCAGAATCTGCCGCTCCCGCGGAATTCCAGCGCCGCTTACCACCAGAATCGTCATGCGGCGCGGCGAAACTTGGCGGATTTTTCTCAAACCGGCCCTGTTCAGCGGGTTTACAGGCCCTCCCCGTCACCTCCGGCGGGGGTCTGCAAATCCCCTCCCTCGAACAAAATGCCCCTTAGATCATTGACGAACACAATAAATATCTACAACATTAGGAGTTAAGTAAGCAGCAACCGATCAGAACATCAGCGCCAGAGAAATCCGGGAATTTCTGGGAAAAGAAAAGGAAGTGGTCAAGGAATGTCGAGCCCCCTCATTGTGCAGCAGTCGGAATTGGTCGCACTCTGTGATCAGATTCAGGATGCGGGCATCGTTGCATTCGATACGGAATTCGTTTCCGAATTCACTTATCGCCCTGAACTTTCCCTGCTGCAGTTTTCCTTCGAAGGACGCACGGTCGCCGTCGATCCCTACGAAGTGGATGATCTGACTCCCTGGTGGGACATCATGACCGACGATTCCACCACGGTGGTCGTGCACGGCGGACGCGAAGAAGTTCGTTTCTGCCGCCACTTCTCCGGCAAGAAACCACAGAAGCTGATCGACCTGCAAATCGCCGAAGGGCTCCGCTCGCGGAGCTTTCCCATTTCCTACACCGCACTGGTCGCCCGCGTGCTGGGAGAGAAAGCAGGCAGTAAAGAGACCCGTACGGACTGGCGCCGCAGACCACTTACCGACCAGCAGATCAAATACGCTCTCGACGATGTCAAATACGTGCTTCGTATCTGGAAGATCCAGGAAAAAGAATTAACGGACCTGGGCCGTCTCGAGTGGGCCCAGGCGGAATTTCAACGGATGATCGATGAAGTCGATTCCGAATTTCACCGCGAAAACTGGCGCCGCGTTTCCGGGTTGCACAAACTGAAGCCGCGCGAACTGGCCATCGTCCGCGAACTCTTTGACTGGCGCGATGAAGTTGGCCAGGACAAGAATCAGCCGGTCCGTCGGATTCTCCGCGACGACCTGTTAATCGAACTGGCCAAGCGCAAACCCAAAACACCACAGGACCTGACCGCCACCCGCGATCTCAATCGCAAGAACATGTTCAAGCTTGCTCCCCAGGTCATTCAACGAATTGAGAAAGCCCTGCAGATTCCCAATGACCAGCTTCCGCAATTGGAGGAAAATCCCAATACGCAGCAGAATCAGGATGAGCAGGTGATCGGTAAACTGCTGGGTATTGCCCTGGCGAACCGTTGTGCCGAGATGAATGTTTCCCAGACGCTGGTGGGAACGACATCCGATTTAAGGCACCTGGTCCGCTATCATGTTTATGGAGAGCAGAGCGACGACAGGCCTCGCCTGATGACAGGCTGGCGGGCGGAAGTCTGCGGTGATCTGCTCACTGACGTATTGGACGGCAAGATCTCCATGCGTGTCGCCGATCCGGAATCGGATCATCCGCTGCATTTCGAAAGACTCAGCTAGGCACAATCAGCCCCAACCTGTACAATCGCCACGTTGTACCGGTGGTCTCCTCACTCTGCCGGTGGATCGTTTCATTCTACCATGAACAGAGTCAGGAATGCCGATGAAACTCCTTCGCATACTGCCCCTCATACTCATGCTGGCTTCGCCCCTCCTGGGAGCGGAACCCGCGCCGGAAGATGACTATCAGGCTGTCGCGGGAAAATGGGTCCGCAATGATCAGGCCGGCAATGGGTCTCCCCTGCAGGTGGAACAGGAAATCATCGGCAAGAAATCCATCGTGCGGGTATTTGACCTGAATGGCAAACTGATCCACGAGCACCAGGCGCAATTCCGCTTACAGCGGATGGAAGATGTCAACGTCTTCGTTTATTTTGATCTGGAAGTGACTGCCGGTCCGAACAAAGGGAAACGGCAGCCCCAGCCACGATCGTTCGCCTATCGCATCCGGAAGAATCAATTCATCCAGGTAGAGGGACTTCTTAGAGAAGATCCCTCACCGGCCCGCATGCTGATCTGGCTCAAAAAGACGCCACCGCAACCGGACGTGTAAGAATTTCTGCAGACAGCGGTATGACATCTGCCTGCCCCTGGTTAATTCTGATTGATCAGGCGATCTGCTTCTTTGAGGTGTTTCACAAATTTGATCTGGGCTTCGCTGGGAACCCAGCGGGCAGTATCCATCATCCACGGCAGATAATCTCTGCCGGCCCAGAGAAGTTGCTGAAGCTGTGGATAATCGGCACAGGCCGTTTGTTTCATGTAGTCAATATCAGGGGCCGTTCTTTTTTGAACCTGTATTTTGAACTGCTCCCATGTGGCATCACTGGCCTGTATCCTCTGCAGGATCAGAAAATCCCGATACACATTCTTAAACTCTGCTAATTCATCTCGACCGCTATGCTGATTTGTCAGATCACTCAGTGATGATATGGTAGAAAAACGCTGAATGGCTTTTCCCAGCAGCAGGCCAACAACCACAACAACGGTCAAGACGAGGCCACTCCAAAAGAGTTTCCTGGCAAACCCAGAACGGGTAGTTCGGGCTGATCGGTTTTCCATATCTCTTTCACTTTCCTGAAGCAATCACACAGGACCACAACTCATTCATTAATAATACGCTCTGCCTCTTTGAGATGCTTCTCAAATTTTTCCTGGTCGGGACTTGGTTCGGTGCGTGCATTGTCCAGCATCCCAGGCAGATAATCGCGGCCCGCCCAGAGCATCTGCTGGAGCTGAGGACGATCAGAACCGGCACTCGATTCGAGCTCTTTGATCAGGGGGTCCATCTCTGATTTGACCTTGTTCTTGAAACTGGACCACTCCGCATCGCTGGCCTGCTTCTGTTGCAGCGCCAGAAATTCCTGGTGGATCGCTTTGAACTTGGCCAGTTCAGCATCTCCGCCGGGGGCAAACAGGTCTCCCAGTGGGACGAAGTACAGAATTGCAGCCAACACGATCGCTCCGCCTACACCTCCCAGAATTTTGGGATCCATCATGGGCCCCAGCGCCTCGAATGGATTAGAACGGGCGACTTTGATCTGCGGTTTGGCGGGACGTGCGGGGGGAGGAGTCGCTGCCATCGGAGCAGGAGAGGCAACAGGACTACTGGCCGGCGGTGGAACAGCGGCAGCGGGCGTCGCCTCAGCGCTCTCCGTTTCCGCGGGAGCTGCTGCTGTTTCCTCTTTCTTCGGATCGGGCTTCTTCAACTGCAGCGCTTCAATCTGCCAGGCTTCAAACCACTCCCCTTTTCTGCCCAGCTTGAGCAAATCGGTGGGTTCGACACGCTGTTGCTCCGCCCACATTTTGATTTTGTGTGCTTCGATAGGACCGTAACCCATGCCTCCCAGTTTGCAGTACCATTTCTGACGGGACCGCAACTTCAGGATCGGTGGCTTGGGTGGCTCTGCTGCATTCTTCTCTTCTTCTTTTGCTTGCTTTTTCTTGCTTTTCTTTTTCCTGGATGATTCAGAAACTTCCGCTTCTGCCTCTTCGGTCTCCGTTTCGCCGGACGTCGGTACGATCTGGTCTGCATCCATATCTTCCGCATCAATAACGTCCAGATCACTTCCCGATGAACTCAAGAAGACCACCGTTCGCGCGGGAACCCACTCCGGTTCTGCAGATGACTTCACCTCATCGTTCGGGGCCAGTTCGCCATCGAAGAGCATCTGCATCAGATCGTCGGCTGACATCGGCCCGAGTTCGTGATTCAGCACCCGGCAGTACCACTGCACTTTCTGATGCTTGCTGCGCACCGCTTCCAAAGTGGCAAAGCGGGGGAGCTGAGATTCGAGCTCGGAAGAAAGCTTGTCTTCCTCTTCGACGATTGAGAAACCCTCCATTGAGGGCAGATTCGCACTCTCCTCCATCCCAAACGAAGAGTCCACGATCGAAAAATCGTCCAGGGAGAGTTCGGTCTCCTCAGACTCGCGTGCGTCGAACAACCCTCCAATGTCTGCTGCGGGAAACCAGTTCCCGCCCTCACCAACTCTGACCTCCATTTGTGGCGTCAGCTTTCCTGCATGAGCCATGGAAAACAGCTCTTCGAAGGAGATGGGACCAGATGTTGTTTCTTCTGACTGCCTGTAATACCAGCTGTCCTGTGCCATTTTTTATCTAACAATCTGTGACAGATCTAAAGTGAATTTGTGCCTGAGTCTCTGGAACTGCGCGCACAAGGCCCGTGCTCTAGTTGCCTATTTTAATGGGCAGGGTAGGGCGCAAATCTACGATTTTCACCTTGTTTTTTCGAAAAACCGACAAAAACAAAGGGACGCGCGCAGTTCCACCACCTGGAAGTGAGGCGTTTCGGCCACCCGCTACCGGAATCGTTATGATTGGCCCCTCCAGCGGTCAACGGACGCTCAGACAGGCCAGGCGTCAGACGCAACTGCTTCAGGCAGCAGCAGTTTTCTGCTTTCGCAGCAAGAGCCCCATAAAGAAGACAAACAGGGCACTAAAGCAGCAGAAGCCCGCAAACCAGTCGCCGTATTTCGTATACAGGCTGGTCCGGTTATCCAGGGGAACCGTATCGATGACAACCGCATTCATCGATTTGTTCCACCGCCCGGTCTTCGGATTCACAAACGATTTCCGACCCTGATTATCACCATCAATGAAGACATCGGGCTCAACAATCATGCCGTCACCATCGATGACAGCCGAGATCCCTGTATTCACGGCACGCACCATCGGTGTCCGGTTCTCCACACAGCGGAACGAAGCGGTAATCAGGTGCTGATCCAGCTCGCTGGAGCCATGGAACCAGCCGTCATTGGTCAGGTTGACCAGGCAGTCGATCGGGGCCGAGGGTGACTCTGCCGTCGCTGACTGATTCATGACCGAGCGAACCAGCTGGGGAACGGTATCTTCAAAACAGATCACCGGAGCGAAGTTCCAGTCCTGGTATTCAAAGTTTGCCGCGTGCTTCCCAGGTTGAATCCCGAAGGAAGCCCCATAGGGAGTGAAGACCTGCAGGAAGGGCAGGGTGTCGCGTAAGGGGAGATACTCGCCGAACGGGACCCGGTGAATTTTGTCGTAGCGGGAGGTAATCCCGACATCCGGCCGCACAAAGACAGCGGAGTTAAACTGCTCCACGCGTTTGTCTCCGGCGGAGACCGTATCGAGTCCAATGACCAGAGCGGCGTTTGCTTCCTGGCTCATATTCGTCAGTGTTTTGTGAACCGAAGGTTCGTTCCATTTCTTCAGCGGGATTTCCGGTGCGATCGCCTGCAGTTGCTCGTTGGTTTTGCCGTTGCGATCTACCAGCGGCCAGCGGAACATTGTCTCCGGCCAGACTACCAGATCGGGCTGATGCCGCACTGCGGCGCCCATCAACACCAGATGTTTCAGGTAGATTGACCGCCACTGATTCTGATCGTGTTTGACTGATGTCGGGAAATTACCCTGAATCAGCGCAATGCGGGGACCATCTTTAAACTCAGCCTGCCCGCGACGCACATAGCCATAGCCCAGTACCGACAGAAACAGGGCCAGACAGACCGCGGTCTGAATCAGTTGCTTGCGACCAATCTGATCCAGGCTCTGTTCTTCCGGTGTCAGATTGGTCGGAAAGAGTTGTAGCCGCTTCATCAGTGACATCGGCAGCAGATCGGTAAAACAGGCAGCCAGCATCACCACAACAAAGCTGACGCCATAGGCTCCCGTAATATCACTGATCTGAATCAGCTCGGTCCACCGGTATTGCGTGTGACCAATGTAATACCAGGAGAACCCGGTCAACAGGTAAGCCCGCATGTATTCCAGACCCACCCACATCACGGGTGCGGCCAGTGGCAACGGAATACGGAACCGATGCACGGAAATGCGGCTCAGAAAGACGAAGGTCGGAAAATATAAAGCGAAGTAACACGCGAGTGCGATCCAGGCGATATACATACTGGGATCACCGAGTCGCATCCACTGCAGCGTGGGAACCGTAAACAGCAGGCCGCCGCAGAGGGTGGCGGTATACATCAATCTGGTTGCGCGGGGAATGCGAACCAGCAACAGCAGCGGAATCAGGCAGACCCAGCCCAGCGGTCCGAAGTCAACGGGAGTGAAGCTGGCCCACATCAGTACCGCCGTCAATCCCGACAACGTCCAGGCTCCCCAGGTGGGAGCAGGCGAAGTCCGCGCGGTATTGATGATCCGCTGAATATCCTGCCCCAGGGCATGATCGGGGGTGGATTCAGGTTGGGACGATTGAGCATCAGACACGGACTGTGGTTCCATTTCGGGAAGATCAGAGGGATTTGGTTCGGTAGAGATTGTGGTCGAGGTCATGAGTTCCATCCTTGGTTTTCGATCTCGCAGAGAAACGCTGACTGAGCGATTTCCTGAACGTGAAACATCCTGTCCCACGGAAACCGGTCATTCTTCTTACGTCGCTTCAACGCTTCTCAATGGGGCCAATCCAGTCAGCGGTCCCCATTTTTATGTCTGATTCTGGTGTTTTTTACTGAAATCAGGCATTCAGGAGTAGATCAATCAGGGGAGAAACTCACTCTACTACCATAAAAATGTGTCAATTAAGAACCCGCTCTGATACAGCTGATTGCCCGTAGAGAACTGCGCCACCGCATTCGCGGCTACTGTCGCATGCAAATCTGCAGAACCCATTGATTTCAGAGGAGTTACGGACGCCTCTCCCTCTGACCACTCGACGCGAGCGGGTTGATAAGTGGGGCGATCCCCTCGCGACTGAAAGTCCGCCGTCAGTCGTGCTCTCAATGTCCGGGGCATCGGATGGGGATCTCCGAGGAACTGTCGCAACGCGGAGCGCACAAACAGTTCGAAGCAGACCATACTACTCACCGGGTTCCCAGGCAGACCGAAAATGTAGCAGGGCGAACCAGTCTCACGCTCCAGAATCCCAAACCAGAGCGGCTTGCCCGGCTTCAGATTCACCTTGTGAAATACCTGTTTCACGCCGGCTGCTTCCAACTCCGAGGGGACCAGGTCCAGTTCCCCGGCAGAGACACCGCCGGAGAGCAACAGGAAGTCACTCTTGAGACCTTCCCGGATTTTCTCGCGTAAATGGGTTCGTTCGTCGCGGGCGATTCCCAGTGGCACCGGTTGGGCATCGGCCTGCAGGATCTGGGAATGCAGCATGACTTCATTCGAATTACGAATCTGTCCCGCCTGGGGACGCTCTTCCGGGGGCACCAGTTCATCGCCGGTCGCCAGAATCGCCACGGAGGGCCGCATTCGGACTGGAATCTGGGGACTGCCGGTCTCCGCCAGCGCGCCGATCTCCTGGGCGCGAAGATACGCACCCGCTTTGACCACGGTCGCCCCTTCTTCCAGCACCGAAGCCCGGTAAAGCATATTCTTACCCGGTTCGACGGGCGTTGTTTTTATCCGCACCGTCCGCTCGGATTCGTTGATCTCACAATGCTCGATCTGAATCACAGCGTCCGCACCTTCCGGCAGTGGAGCGCCGGTCATGATCTGTGACGTCTGTCCCGCCTCCAGGGACTGACTGGGCACCGAACCGGCGTAGATGACTTCCTGAATCTGCAGAGTCCCGGTTCCGTCAGGCACGTCGCAACTGCGAACGGCAAAGCCATCCATCAGTGCCTTATCGAACGGGGGAATATTGACATCACTGACGGCATCTTCCGCCAGCACACCATGCGTGGCTTCAAACAATGAGCAACGTTGGGGAGTCGTGGGGCGGACTGTTTTGAGAATCTGATCGAATGCTTCCTGGACAGACAGCATTAGGAATGCCTCCCTCTCTGGTTCAAGCGCTGGTGAGTTCTTCCGCGGGCAACTGCAGGAAATTTTTCAGCAGGGTGATTCCTTCGTGCGTCAGAAAACTTTCCGGATGGAACTGCACGCCATGGACCGCAAATTTCCGATGCCGGAGCCCCATGACCTCTTTCGGCTGTCCCTCTTCTTCGACCCAGGCACAAACTTCCAGATCTTCAGGGCAGGTTTCCTCGGGGACAATCAGGCTGTGATAGCGAGTTGCCTGAAACGGGGAAGGCAGGTTCTGAAACACGCCTTTGCCGTCATGATAGACCTCAGAGACTTTGCCGTGCATCAGGCGCTGAGCACGAACCACTTTCGCACCAAAGACTTCTGCGATGCACTGATGTCCCAGGCAGACCCCCAGGATCGGAACTTTCCCCGCGAAATGTGCGATGATCTCTTTCGAAAGACCTGCTTCACCCGGAGTACAGGGACCGGGAGAGATGATGATTTTCTCGGGGGCTAACCGCTCGATCTCCTCAATCGAAGTCTGATCGTTCCGGGCCACTTCAATCTGAAGGGTCGGATCAATTTCCCCAAACCGTTGAACAAGGTTATAGGTAAAGGAATCATAGTTATCGAGAACGAAAATCACGTGTCACCCTGCAGCAGATCAAATTAAGTAATGTGTATTGGGAATAACAAATCATAGACAACAGACGGCGGAAAAGCGACTGGCCCGGAGGATTTCCTGTTCTTCACGAACGATCCCGAGCCGCCGATTCCGACTGACCGTCACACGTACAGCCATCGGCAAATCAACCAGCGGCGTCTGTCCTCTCTAACTGATAAGACAACGTATTAACTGGTTTGTTCTTAAGAATATTGGTGTTGACCAGAAATGGCAATAATTGTTATGAATCCCTGCCTTTCCGGAAGGATTCGGATCACAAATGCTTAAATGTACACATTTCGCTCGCATCAAACCGGCGGAAACCTGTAAAAACAGGGGTTAAGGTTGGACTCCAGGCCGATATCAAACTGGTTGAAACGCTTCACCATCTCACGGCGGCAGCTGTTCTGGATGGTTGTCTTTCTACCTATATTCTGCGCGATCTACTATCTGGCGTTCTGGCTGCGCTATGAAGGCTCTCTCAACGTCGATGGCGTACTGGGAGAAAACGGCTTTCGCATGTTTCGCGCAACAGTCCTCTGGGCCGTTGGTCTGAAAACGCTCACCTTCTGGGGGAGCGGCGTCTATAAAATCCGCAGTCGCTACATCACCACCCGCGACGTGGTTAACCTGGCCAAAGCCGTCACGATCAGCTCAATCGGGCTGGCACTGGTCGATTACCTCTTCTTTCCCAAGGTCATGCTGCCCCGTTCCGTCTTCCTGATTGACTGGGGCTCCACGATCCTGGTGGTCTGTGGAATCTGTGCCGGAATTCGCATGATTCGCGACAGTGGCCGCAAGTTTCGCCAGCAGGGGAATTGCAAACCTACATTCATTATCGGTGCCAATGAAGCCGGCGCGGCTCTCCTGCGGATGATCGAACGCGATAAAAATTCCTGCCTGCGAGTCGTCGGTTTCCTGGACGACTATTCCAGTCGGATCGGTACCCGCATCAACGGGGTCCCGGTGCTCGGTTCGCTCGCCCAGATGTGCGTCCTCGCAGAAGACTACGGCGTTTCGGAAGTCCTGCTACCGGCCGATGAGATTCCGGGCAAGACGGTCCGCCAGTTAATGGAAGCCGGCAACTCGGCCGACATTTCGGTTCAGGTCCTTCCCAGTTATCAGCAGTTGCTCTCGGGTAAAGTGGAGATGAAACCACGGCCCGTCTGTATTGAAGATCTGCTGGGACGTGAGCCCGTACAGCTCGATATGCAGAACATTCGCGACTGGATGGATGACCGCGTGCTCATGGTCACCGGCAGTGCCGGCAGCATCGGTTCGGAAATCTGTCGTCAGCTCCTGCAGTTCTCTCCCCGACGACTGATCCTGGTCGACCGGTCTGAGAACAGCCAGTTCTACCTCGAACGGGAACTGATCAAACTGGGATACGCGGGACGCTTCGACGTCGTGATCGCCGACATCAACGATTCCAAACGCATTCGCGCCGTCATGCGGGAATACCAGCCCGACATTCTGTTCCACGCCGCTGCCTACAAACACGTCCCCCTGATGGAGGGCAACCCGGGCGAAGCGGTCAAGAACATCGCGCTGGCTACCAAACACCTCGCCGACCTGGCAGAAGAATTCAACGTCGGCTCATTCGTGATGATCTCCTCGGACAAAGCCGTCAACCCGACCAACGTCATGGGCGCCAACAAGCGGATTGCCGAGTTGTACGTGCAGTCTCTCGCCGCTCGTTCCCGCTGTCACTTTGTGACGGTTCGCTTCGGCAACGTTCTGGGTTCCGCCGGTAGTGTGGTGCCGATCTTCACACAGCAGATCCAGAACGGCGGCCCGGTCACGGTTACCGACGAACGGATGCAGCGTTACTTCATGACGATTCCCGAAGCCTCACAGCTGGTGATTCAGGCTGGTGCGATGGGGCGGGGCGGGGAAATTTTCGTGCTCGACATGGGCGAACCCGTGCGGATCGTTGATCTCGCAACCGACCTGGTTCAACTCTCCGGCCTCAAGGTGGGTGAAGATATCGAAATCCAGTTCACCGGTCTGCGGCCCGGCGAGAAGCTCTATGAAGAACTGCACGTTGACGGCGAAAAACATCTGCCAACCCGGCATCCCAAAATCATGGTCGCCGAGAAGGTCTCGGTCAGCGAACAGTTCATCCATGACTCCTTCGCGCGACTGGAAGCGATCACCGAACAACCTTCTCCGGTGATCCTCGCAGAAATTCAGCGGATCCTTCCCGAATTTCAGTCCAGCATTTCTCAACCTGCAGAGACACCTCTCCGCCGCGCTGCTTAAAGTGTGACTGCGATCTGTTACAGCGACCAGCCGCCGATTCCCTGCAGTACCTTTTCATCCCTGCCTGAATCTGTTACTTAATAGTAATACAGAGAGTCGTTTTATGGGCCCGTTTCTTACACCATGAAAACGCAGGTAGATTATGAACAAGGCGCTACGGTTTCTGATCTCGTCTTCACTGTTACTGCTCTTCGTGCCACTTCTCGGCGGCTGTAATGACAGCTCCGCTCCCGGGACTGGTTCCGACCCCGCGCAGGCAGAGGGCAACACTGCCCCTCCGGGTCGACTGTTTGGTGCTTCCTTTCAGACATTGAACAATCCCTTCTTCGTCGATCTGGGCAATGGACTGCAGAAAGAACTCGCCGCGCACGGCGATGAACTGATCATCCTCGACGCACAGTTCAATTCACTGAAACAGAAAAACGATCTCTCGGATCTGATTCTCAAAGACGTCGCTGGCATCTTTGTCAATCCGGTCAACTGGGAAGGCCTCAAAGGGTCTCTACTGGAAGCGCAGCGTAAAAATGTACCGATCATCATCGTCGATGCTCCTGTCAAGGAATCGGATGAAGAACTGATTGTCTGCACCGTCGCTTCCGATAATGTCCGCGCGGGACAACTCGCTGCCGAGGCCCTGGCCAAAGTGAATCCCAAAGCGAAACTGGTCGTACTGCACCTCTCAGTCAATAAAGCCTGCATCGACCGGGTCGCCGGATTTAAAGAGACGCTGCAGAATTATCCCGAGATGGAAATCCTCGACGTCCAGGAAGCCAAAGGAACGACCGAAGGAGCCCGTCCCGTGATGCGTGACCTCATCGGCCGCTATCCCGATCTGAACGCAGTCTTCGCCATCAACGACCCCAATGCCCTGGGTGTGATATCGGCTCTCGACTCGGCCAACAAACTGGACGACGTGACCATCGTCACCGTCGATGGTTCGCAGGCGGGGATCAAAGCGATCCAGGCCGGAAAGCTGCATTCGACTTCGGCTCAGTTCCCCAAAGAGATCGGCAAGATCGCAGCGGAGAAAATGCTCGCCCATCTGAATGGGGAGCCGGTTGAAAAAGACGTGAAAGTGCGCGTCGAACTGATCACAGCCGAGAATGCGGAGCAGCATCTGGAGGCAGACTGACAGATGCCTGCCACCTTAACGCCACTGCTTCGCCTGGAAGGCATCACCAAACGATTCGGGAACGTCACCGCCCTGGATCAGGTCAACCTGGAGATTCAGGCGGGCGAAATCCATACGCTCCTGGGAGAGAATGGCGCCGGTAAAAGCACGCTGATCAAAATTCTGGGAGGCATCCACCAACCCGATGCAGGCACACTCTGGTCGGAAGACGAACCGATTACTTTACCCAACGTCTCTGCCGCCGATCGTTATCAGATTCGACTGATTCACCAGGAACTCTCGCTCGCCCCCAATCTCACCGTGGCGGAAAACATCTTTCTCGGACGCGAACCCAGCGCCCTGGGCTGGCTGCGAAAACGGGAAATGAACCGCCAGGCACAAGCATTGATTCAGCAGCTCGGACTCACCGAACTCCGCGACGTCACTGCAACCGTCTTGACTCTCAGCACGGCGCACCAGCAACTGGTCGAGATCGCGCGGGCACTGTCGCAGGAAGCACGCGTACTGGTACTCGACGAACCGACGTCGTCCCTCTCTGAACTGGAAGTGGAAGCGCTGTTCCAGACACTCCGTCGCCTGCGCGAACAGGGGGTCGGCATCGTCTATATTTCACATCGCATGGAAGAGATCATGCGACTTTCTGATCGTATCACCGTCCTGCGTGATGGGAAGACGGTCGGCACCGCTCCCGCCAGTGAGGTCAATCCCCAGACGCTGATCCGCTGGATGGTCGGTCGAGATATCAAGGATCATTTTCCGCGGCCCCCTCATCGTCCCGGCGCGGTCGCATTGCGCGTGAGTGATTTGAGTAACACGAATGTGAAAGACGTTTCATTTGAAGTCCGTTACGGCGAAGTTCTGGGGCTGGCGGGACTGGTGGGAGCCGGACGCACTGAACTCGCCCGAGCCCTGTTCGGCATCGACCGGATCGACAAGGGCACGATTCAGATCGACGGAAAGCCGGTCCGGATCCACAGTCCCCGCGATGCTCTCAGACAGGGACTGGTGCTGGTCCCCGAAGACCGCAAACAGCAGGGATTGATCGTCGAGCAGAGCGTGGCTTTCAATATCACGCTCCCCTGGCTGAAAGAATGGATTCGCGGCTGCGCCTTTCATTACAAGACGCGCGACAAAATAGTCGAACGGACCGTTTCGCGGTTTGGAGTCAAACTCTCCGATGCCGAACAACCGGTCCGGGATCTTTCGGGAGGCAATCAGCAGAAAGTACTCGTGGGTCGCTGGATGGAACATCCGCCGAAAATTCTGATTCTCGACGAACCAACGCGCGGCATCGATGTTGGCGCGCGGGAAGACCTGTATCGAATTATCGGAGAGTTGGTCAGCCAGGGAATGGCATTGATCCTGATCTCTTCGGACCTGGATGAAGTCATGAACATCTCACACCAGATCGGCACCTTCCGCGCAGGCCGCCTCACGGGCGTCTCACCGGCAGAGTCGGTCACCGCGGAAGAAGTGATGCATCAATTAACAGGAGGTAGCAGCGCGTGAAAGTCGTGAAACAAATGGTTCCCCTGCTGGCAGCCATCATTATCCTCCTGCTGCTGTTCCGCATCTGGGTTCCCAGCTTCCTGACGCCGGAAAACATGTTGAACCTGACGCAACAGATATCCGTCAACACGATCCTCGCTCTGGGAATGACGCTGGTCATTCTGGTCGGCGGCATCGATCTGTCAGTCGGCGCAATGGTAGCGCTCGTCGGTACGACCACGGTCTACTGTCTCACCGCACTCTCGGGCGACACTCAAGATCCGTTCATGTTACTGACAGCCATCCTCGCGGGACTGGGGGTCGCGTCTCTGTTTGGAATCTTTCACGGGATCGCGGCTGCGAAAACCGCCATGCCTCCATTTATCATCACACTGGCCTCCATGCTCATTGCCCGTGGATGTGCGCTGCGATTCAACAGTGGATTACCAATGCCCATCAAAGACGAACAGACCTGGTTCCTCGCGATTGGCAACGGGCGACTGTTCGATGTCGTGCCGTACCCCGTGGTGATCATGCTCTCGCTGTTTTTATTGATGGCCCTGCTGCTGCACCGAACCCGATTCGGCCAGCATGTCTACGCGCTGGGCGGAAATCGCGAAGCGGCCCTCTACACAGGAATACCAATTGTACGGGTAGAAATCACTGTGTATTTACTCTGTTCCCTGATGGCGGGAGTCGCGGGCATGATTCATACTTCACAACTTTATTCGGCGGAACCCGGTTCAGGGGAAATGTTTGAGTTAACTGCAATTGCCGCAGTTGTGGTCGGAGGCACAAGTTTTACTGGCGGACGGGGTACCATGTTTGGTACAATGCTGGGGGCTGTTATTATCGGGATACTCGATAAAGGCCTGAATCAGGCAGGAGTCCATTACTCTCTGCAGTACATCGTGAAGGGCGCAGTGATATTGGTTGCCGTCTACCTTGATGTGAGACGAAACCGATAATCAGACAGCACTGTGTCGATTGCAACGATTACGCAAGAGAATGAGCCTGCAAAAAGTTTGTCATTTTTCTGACGGACACGAAGTCGTGAGCTAGACTTCCTGTGTACGTATGGGCTGTTTATGTCCACGTGCCGGTTGATCTTGTTAAGCCCCTCGTAAAGAGACCGACTCATGACTTCTGAAAAACCTCGCTATATCCGTCGTTATATCATCACCGTCATTGTCCTGGTTCTGGCTGCGCCCTTTCTGATTTATGGTGCGCATCAGAGCGTCGAAAGCATGTGTATCGCCCCTGAAAAGTGGGCGCCGCCTTACATGCAGTCACGCCAGAACTATGACCGGTTCATGAAAGACTTCGAAAGCAACGATCTGATTCTGATCAGCTGGCCCGGCTGTACCGTCGATGATCCCCGTCTGACCGAATTCGAAAAGCGAATCGAAGGCCCCGGCAAGACCGACTTCGGTGAAACCCACGAGGAGATCTTCGCTCGAATTGTCACCGGTGCGGGAACCGTCGACTCATTAACGGCTCCCCCGCTCAAGTTGCCCCGCGATGAAGCACTGGAGCGACTGCAGGGGGTTCTGGTCGGTAAAAACCTGAAAGACAGTTGTGCGGTGATTATTCTCACCTACCGCGGCAACGAATTACGAACACAAGCCATCGATCATGTATTGAAAGTCGCGCAAGATGTCTGCGGACTGCCGCGCGAAGAATTTTATCTCACCGGTCCTCCTGTCGACGGCGTCGCCATCGACCGCGCCAGTATTCACAGTGTGAATGTCTTCGGCGCATTGTCCGCCATCCTCGCGACCCTGTTGTGCTGGTTCTGTATCCGTTCCTGGATGCTCACCGGAACCATCCTGCTGGCAGGTCTGTTCGGTCAGGGGCTGGTCCTCTCCATGGTCTACTACTCGGGCGCATCACTGGATGCCGTCCTGATTGTGACACCTTCACTGGTATTTGTCCTCACAATTTCCGCCGGCGTGCACCTGGTCAACTATTACTACGACGAACTCTGTACGACACAGGCGAAAACGAAAACAGAAGCAGAAGAAGCCGTCCGACGCAGTTTTGCACAAGGCTGGTTGCCCTGTCTGCTGGCTGCGATCACTACTGCCATCGGCCTGGGTTCTTTAATGGTCAGTCAGATCTCACCTATCGCCCTGTTTGGTCTGATCGCCTCCATCGGCCTGTTGGTCACACTGGGGGTATTGTTACTGATTCTCCCCGGAGCCATGCAGCTCTGGCCACCACAGCGGATTCTGAAAGCCAACGCGGCGGAACAGCCTGCTCATATGCCACGGACGTTAACCCGTCTGTCCCGCTTCCTGAGCGGTTTCACTCACTGGTTGCAGCGGTATTCGCTGCCTGTCTTCCTGACATCCGTGATGCTGATGGCCGTCTCCGCATATGGTCTGGTCTATACCCGTTCTTCCGTCGATATTCCGTCCCTGTTCCCACCCGGCAGCCAGGTTCTGAAAGATTATCGCTTCAATGAAGATCGCATGGGACCGCTGATTCCCGTTGAAGTCGTCATTCAGTTTGATAAAGACTGCAAGAAGACCTTCCTGCAGCGTCTGCGAATTATTGATGACATTGAGAAGACGATTAAAAACATCGACGGTTATACCGGCACCATGTCGGCAGCGACCTTCGGACCCAATCCGGTCGAACATAACGGTTTTGAATCGATTTTCCGCAAGGTCGTCACCAATAAGAAACTCAAAGAAAACCGTGAAGCCATTCTGGAATCCGTCTACCTCTCGGATGTGGATGGTGAAGAATCATGGCGGATCAGTGCCCGCGTACCTGCTCTCGCGCAGGTCGATTACGGGGCCGCACTCAATAAACTGAAATCCACGCTCCAGCCGGAACTGGAAAAATATCGCGAGCAGGACGTGCACCTCACCGCGTACTACACGGGGATCATGCCACTGATTCATACCGTTCAGCAGCTGATTATGCAGGACCTGACCTGGAGCTTCATGACCGCCTTCGGTCTGGTCGCGCTGGTGATCGTCATCGTCCAGAGAAACCTGTGGACGGGTCTGCTCAGCATGTTGCCGAACGTTTTCCCCATCGTGGTAGTCTTCGGTATCATGGGCTGGATGGATATTCCGCTCGACATCGGTTCGATCATGACCGCCAGTGTCGCACTGGGGATCGCCATCGACGACACGCTGCACTTCCTCTCCTGGTTCCGCCGGGAGAAACAGCTGGATCGCAGCTGTGAAGAAGCGGTCCACGCTGCCTTGAAACACTGTGGACGAGCCATGATTCATACCACCATGATCTGTGGTCTGGGTCTGCTGGTCTTCGGCTTCAGCAGCTTCATTCCAACGCAACGCTTCGCCTGGATGATGCTGACTCTACTGACTACAGCGTTGATCGGCGACCTGTTATTCCTGCCGGCCATGCTCATGCAGCCCTTTGCCCGACATCTGCAGTTTACAAAAGCAGGACTGCCTGAGACGATTGGACTTACTCACTCCAAGCTCTCTACAGAATAAGCTCAGCTGACACGGGTCAGTGTGCGTTCAAGTTCGCATGCTGACCCATCTGCTGCAGCATCTGACGTCGTGCACTGATCCGGTTCACCAGTTCAACGCGCTGTCGCTCGTGGCGTTTCTCAACCCGCTGTTGTGCCTGATAGAAAAAACGGACTGCCGACTGCAGATTCCGTCCGGAACGCTGATAGTCGGCCCGCAGGGCTGCTGCCTGCTCGGCTCCCAGTCCGCTGGTCAGGATCTCATCTTCGAGTGAAAGGAAGACCCGTGCACTGCCCGGATCGCCCTGACGTGCGGCACGACCGGTCAACTGGCGATCGATGCGCGATGATTCGTGCAGCTCCGCACAGATCACATGCAGCCCCCCCTGTGCAACGACATCGTCGCTGAGCAGAATATCGGTTCCCCGGCCCGCCATATTCGTAGCAACCGTAATCTTACCCGACTGTCCTGCCCGTTCGATGATGCTCGCTTCGTTCTCATGATTTAATGCATGCAGAACTTCATGCTCCAGACCGGCTGCTTCCAGTCGCTCGGAGAGCTGTTTTGAAAGATTAACTGACCGCGTACCAATCAACACCGGTCGCCCCTGTGCATGTAGCGCTGCGGTCTCTTCGACAATCGCAGTCCATTTTTCCTCCGCCGTCAGAAAGACTCTCTCCGGGAGTTGTTCGCGGCGGCCGGGGCGATTGGTAGGAATCGTGATTACGGGAGTGCCAAACACTTTCTTGAATTCACTCCGTGCGGAAGCAGCCGTCCCCGTCATGCCTGCCATGCGGGTATAGCGGGCAAACAGCTCCTGGACCGTGGTCTGGGCACCGACTCTGGTGGGTGAGGTAATCTCGACCCCCTCCCTGGCTTCAATCGCCTGGTGAATGCCGTTCTGCCACATCCGACCTTCCGAAATTCGTCCCGTGAATTCATCGACGATTGCGACTTTTCCTTCCCGCACGACATAGTCTCTGCCGTTCTGGAAGTAGCTCTGAACTTTGAGGGCCCGTTCGGATGAAAGATAAGCCGTTCCCGGATCGAGCGAACGGGGAGCTTCCGGCTGGAGCAGCAGTTCTCGTATCACCCGCCGTCCCGCTTCAGTGAGTTCCATACCCTTTTGCGGACCATGGTCGAGATAATGTTCGCTTTCGGCGAGCCGGGCAACCGCCGTTGCACTCCACTGGCAGACCTCCGACAGCGAGGCCTCCAGCGCATCAGCCTGTCCGATGATCAGCGGTGTTCGGGCTTCATCAATCAGGATGCTGTCCGCTTCGTCAATCAGCACCATGTAGGGAGACCGCGGATTGAGCAGCCCCTGATCTTCGCCTGTCTGTTCCTGTCCAAACAATTGCTGACGACGCGGATTCGTGGATGTTTTGAGTTCTGGTGAATTGAGCAGGTCCCGCAGGTAATCAAAGCCGAACTCCCGTGCGGTGCCGTAGGTGATATCGCATTCATAGGCAGCGCGACGTTCGCTCATGGAGGAAGCTGCCGTGACCGTTCCGACGGTCATCCCCAGCGAATGATAAACGGGGCTCAGCCAGCGGGCATCGCGTTCAGCCAGATAGTCGTTCGCCGTCGCAATGTGCATTCCCAGTTCGGGCAGGGCGTTCAGACAGAGCGTCAACGCCGCAGTCAGCGTCTTGCCCTCACCGGTCTGCATTTCTGCAATCGCGCCTTCGTGCATGGCAATCGCGCCGAGGTACTGCACCGGGTAGGGAGTCATCCCCAGGTGCCGCTGCATCTGTTCGCTGATAATCGCAAACGCTTCCGGCAGCAGGTCCGTTAGTGACTCACCACTCTGTACACGATAACGCAGTGAGTTCCACTCGTCGAACAGTTCCGTTTCGGAACGGTTCGCGTATTCAGCCTGGAGCGACTGAATCTGTTCCACCAGGGCCCACCAGCGCGCGGGTACTTCGGTCCCCCCGCTGGGGAGCATGCCGCGAAACCGATCTGTGAGTGAGCTGATGATATTCACCACGTTGAATCCCGAATCCCTGTCCAGAGTAATAAACGATGGAACCGCTACATTCTAACCGACCAGCAGGGCCGATTCGATCCTTTTTACCGGCCTCGACTCTTCGTACGAGTAAGCTAGGCCGATTGTTGACTTTGGGCAACGTTTCCCGGAAACGTCTGTCGCTTTCAATCAACATCACAGGCCTCAAATGCCTGTTTTCAGCCGATTTAGGACGCGAAGAATAAGAAACGCGAATCGCATGCCAGCGGCGGGCAGGGGGGAGCGGAAAAGCAACACGGCTCAAACGCGGGTCCGCAGTGCGCGCAGGGGGAGCCGAAAGGGATCAATCAGAGTGCATCGCTTAGAGCAGTTTTTTCTGACGGGGACTGGATTTGCCCTTCGCCTTGCTCCGCGGAGCAGGGGCGTCGGTCTCGCGCTCTGCGAGCCGTTTACCATTCTTCGTGGAAGGCGCACTGGTCAACGGATTCTCCTGACCATCCAGGGGCTGACCGACTTCGATGTCCGACAGTCGCTGCTGTGCGCGGGCACCGTATTCCGCAGAGAGTTCAAAGCCGAGATACTGGCGATTCAGTTTTTTAGCAACCGCCAGTGTGGTACCGCTCCCCGTAAAGGGATCGAGGACGACCTCTTCCGGATTAGAACAGGCCCGGATAATTCGTCCCAGCAACTGCTCGGGCATCTGGCACCCGTGCCAGCCCTGGCGTTCTTTAAACGTACCGTTGATGCGGGGGAAGTACCATGTATCTTCATCCGCCTGAAAGCTCTCGGGAATGTCCTGGGGACGCAGGATCCAGGTATCGTCGGGGAGGCGTCCTTTGGGGTTCGCGCGTTTGTCGCCGTAGACCAGCTGTCGGGCAGAAGGAACGCGAATTGCCGGATCGTCGGCATTGAACGTGAACTGTTTCGGATCTTTGACCATATGAAACAGGTGTGCGTGCGAGCGGCTAAACTTGTTCTTGCAGTTCACGCCGAAGGTGTAATACCAGATGACCCAGCTGCGACAGGTTAGCCCCAGCGTCCGCTGCATCATGACTTTCAACTCTGCCGCATATTCATCGCCGATGGCCAGCCAGAAGGTTCCATCCGGTTTAAGCAGCCGTACCACTTCCTTGAGCCAGTTCTCACACCAGTCGAGATACTGATCGCTCTCCAGGCGATCATCGTACTCATCGTATTCATAACCGATATTGAACGGCGGATCGGCAAAGGCCAGGTCAACGCATGCGTCGGGCAGTGCCTGCATCCCGGCGATGCAATCCTGAATCTGTATCTGATTGAAACTGGTCATAAGCGTGGCTGTGTCGGCTGCGGGAAGAGTATTATTTATTTCTGCGAATGCGTTTATAGCGCACATTACAGCCGATGGCAATCGTTTCGGTCGTTTCGGGCTGCTTTCCCTGCAAAGCCGCCTCGATTGCCTGTTGAACATAATTCTGTTTGACCTTGCTGGCGTCGGTCGAATCATCCATGGCGCCCATGTAGACGACCTTGCGGTCTTTGTTGAGTACAAAAAACTCCGGGGTACGCGTAGCGCCGAAAGCCTGGCCGATCTGCTGTGACTTGTCGAACAGGTAAGGGAACACGAAGCCCTGCTTCTGAGCCCGTTCTTTCATCTTCTCCGGGCTGTCAGCGGGAATCAGATTGACGTTCACGGCGATGACTCCTACCCTGGAATCTTTCCCCTGATATTTCTCTGCCAGCTGATTGAGACGCGTTTCATAATCGACGGCGTAAGGGCAGCTGTTACAGGTAAACGCGACGACGAGCACATCCTTATCTTTGAAGGAATCGCTGGCATACGATTTCCCATCGGTCGCCGGGAGCTTCTCCCAGGTCGGTGCCTGATCGCCTACATCCAGAACCGGGTTATACTTCCCCGCCTGAACGGGTACCGTCAGGCAGACCAGGCTGCAGACAGCCAGAGCGAGCAGTGTTCTGATTCGATATGAAGTCGGCATGATAATCAGACCTTCTTTTTAAACTGATGATTCGAGACAGCGCGTTTACCAGGGAACGTCATACTTGACGCGCTGGGCGAGTTCTTTTAACTGCTCCGCATGATCTTTGTGAACCGAAATCCCTTCCTGCAGTGCGCGTTGTGTCTGTTCCCATTCAAGTTCACCCGGCAGACGCACCGGATCCTCTGCCCGTACGGGCGACAGTTGATGCAGGGCCTCTGTTGCAGACGCCAGCTCGGCGTGGAAGCGATCTTCTTCCACGAACTGTTTCAGATCGATCACATAGAAGAAATGTTCGGAACCCTCAATCTCCGGTGCTTTGGTCTTGTTGATCGGCATTTTGCCTCCTGTCAGCGCGCCGGTCAGAATGGAACTGATCAAAGCCAGTCCGTAACCGCGGGGCCCCGAGGCGGGAAGCAGTGTTTTCACAGCGGCAGCGTCAGTGGTTTCATTCCCTTCACTGTCCAGACCGTAACCAGCGGGGACGGGTAAACCATACATGGCCTGCGTTTCCAGTTTACCCCAGGAGGTCTTGGCACACGCCATATCCAGAACAAAGGGAGCGCCTTGCGGATTGGGAACACCCCAGGCGATTGCATTATTGGCTGTGCCTGCCTGCGTACTTCCATGAGCGGCGACAGTCGCCCGGCCCGTGTTCGTCGTGCAGTACGCAATCATGCCGGCCTTCACCGCCATCATCACATAAACGGCGGCGGCTCCGAAGTGGTGACTGTTATAGACCGTCACGGTTCCCGTGCCGACTTCGCCTGCCTTTTTAATCGCCAGTTCCATGGCGCGAGTCGCAGCGACGTGTCCCATCGCTTTGCTGCCATCCATCACGGCAATCGCGGGGGTCTCTTTGACGGTCAGGATCTGTGCACGGGGATCGATGTCGCCCATGTCCATCGCGTCCAGGTATCGTTCTGCAGTACGGCTCCCATGCGAGTGAATGCCCCGCAGGTCCGCTTCGATCAGACGGTCGGCGGCAATCTCCGCTTCCACCTGAAACATGCCCATCCGCACAAACAGCTTGACCAGTAATTCCTTAAGCGGTTCCAGCGGAAGCAGAACTTCCTGGGATCGATCCTGAGCCGGGGCAAAATGATCCGAAGGCATAATTGTGACTCTCAATTCGGGGCGTGGGTTAGCCACATCTGATTACTGTTCCGAGCAGTCATCAGATGAAACATCTACCAGATTAACGCCAAACCGGGCCGGTTACGACTCTCTCAGGGCTTCCCGCGAAAATCTTTTCCCGATTCTAACTGATTCAGCAAGTCATTCAGCCTGAACAGCTTAACCTAATTCCCTGCCGACGGAGCCGAAAGATCGACGCGGATAATTTCCTTATCATTCCGGGCAAACACACTTTTCAGTGCGAAAGCCGGGTGCGACCAGATTGTCATCCGTCGCTGGACGCGACGGGTCGGTTCAATCAGCTTCGCCCGGCTCAACTCTTCGTAACCTTTCGGCGACAGATTTGCGATGATCAGATCACCCTGTTCGTTGTGCAGAAAATAACGGTCTTCGTGCGGAATGATGAAGGCATTCCACCAGCGGCCCTTACCGGTCGCAGCTAATGTTTCCCATAATCGCTGGCCGTTGCTCGCATCCAGACCGCGGAGCTCTCCGTAGCTGCCTACGCCGTAAATGTTCTTCCCGTCGAAGACCGGCGTCATCATGATCGGATGCAGACCGTCGGTGTTGATCTCACTGTCACTCTTCCCGGCCCAGACGATTTTCGCTGAGCTGCCATCGTCGGAGACTTCAATCATCCGCGGCCCGTTATAAAAGCTGGCAACGAACAACCGGTTCCCCACTTTGCGGGGTGTCGCGATCGTCAGTCCGTACTTCACACCGTAGGGAACCTGCCAGATCACCTTGCCGGTTTCCGGCTCGAGGGCTGAGACCGCCGTCGGATGCCAGACAATCAATTCCCGCTTTCCTCCGAATTCAAAGATGACCGGCGGTGCATAACCGACGGCCGGATCATTGAGCGAACGCCAGAGTTCTTTGCCTGTCTTTTTATCGAAGCTGACCACCAGTGCATTCTGCTGACCACCCACCAGCGTAATCAGCTGATCGCCGTCCACCAGGGGAGAGGCAACCATGCCCCAGTTGGGAAGCTTCGTCCCGTAGTCTTCGACGAAGTTTTTGCTCCAGAGCACTTTCCCCGTCTGCGCATCAAAGCAGAAGAAGTGCCCCTGGGCACCCAGGGTATAAACGCGACCGTCATTGATGACGGGAGTGGAACGGGGACCGGCGGGATAGCTGACGGTATATTCGGCCGGGTATTCGTAGCCCCAGATCAGTTTCCCCGTCACTGCATCCAGGCAGAGCACGCGTTCGAAGCCGACCCGTTGTTTATAAATGCGATCGGTCACGAAGACACACCAGCGGGAATCGACTTCCGCGACCGCGGGCCCGGAGTAACCTTCGCCGATGGGAGTCGACCAGACCCGGGGCAGCAGGCCTTTGGTTGGCAGTTTTTTGACAATGCCTTTTTCGCGCCAGACCAGGTCGTGCTGCGGTCCTCCCCATTGAGGCCAGTCGTCACTGAAACCGGTTTGAGGCAGCAGGATCGTCCAGAGTAACATCAGCGCGAGCGACAGTTTCGGATACATCAGAGCCTCACAGGTTTCGGGGTTCAGCGTTATTTCACTTCGTGAACCAGCAGCATGTCATGCCCCAGCGAACTCCAGTCGGTGCCGGAGATCAGGACGATCTGACTGCCTGATGACAGAAAGCCATGCTTCTTTCCATAGTTCACGATGTACTTCAGAATTTTCTGAGGAGACTTGTCGACCACGTCGGTCAGGAGTGAAGTGACTCCCCAGTAGAGTGTCATCCGGCGGGCCGTAGCCGGGCGATCGGTGAGCGCCACAGTAGGCACCGTCCGCCGCTGTTTGGAGAGAGCCATCGCGGTTTTGCCTTCGTGAGTACAGGTTACCATCAGGTCTGCGTCCAGCTTCTCCGCCGTCATCCCGGCTCCGAGGGTAACCGCTTCGGTCACTTCGCGGGCATACAGACGACGGTTACTGGTGGTCTCTTCCGAATGCAGATTCGATGAGAGAATCCGCGCTGCTTCGCGGACAATGCGGCTCATCATTTCGACGGCTGCCAGCGGACTGACGCCGACCGCGGTCTCACCGGACAGCATGACCGCGTCGCTGCCGTCCAGTACTGCATTCGCGACATCGCTGGCCTCGGCGCGGGTCGGAAATGTGTTGAACTGCATGCTGTCCAGCATCTGCGTCGCGGTGATTACCGGGACACGATACTGGTTGCAGAGATGGATGATCCGCTTCTGAATGATGGGCACCCGTTCGATGTCGACTTCGACGCCGAGATCACCGCGGGCCACCATAACTGCATCGGTCAGTTTGAGAATCTGTTCGATATCGCTGACTGCTTCGATCTTTTCAATCTTGGCGACTACGTGCGGCGGCTCGATCGGATTCAGTTTTTCGATCTCGTCGTAGAGCTGTTTGATGTCATCCGCGGAACGCACGAAGCTGAGCCCGATATAATCGAGTCCATGCTGCACGGCCCAGGCGAGGTCTTCCAGATCTTTCTCCGTGAGACAGGGAGTGCTGAGCTGGACGCCGGGCAGGTTGACTCCCTGCTTACTGCGAATGACGCCTTCCCGCTCGACTACGCACTCGACGTATTCATTATCTTCCGATTTCTCAGTGACCCGCATGGCGACCATACCGTCTGCCAGTAGTACCGGATCGCCGACCCGCAGATCGCTGATCAGCGACTCGTAGGTGCAGGTCAGTTCCTGGGGATTGTCGGTCTCCATTCCCTGAATGAAACGAAACTGCATGTCCTGCCGACAGGTGATTTCGTCACCGGGTAAGACTCCCAGACGAATTTTGGGGCCGGACAGATCGCCCAGGATTCCGATGGGGCGGGCCATCTCTTCGGACAGTTCGTGGATATTCGTAACGATTTCGGCCAGCCATTCATGCTTGCCGTGCGCGAAGTTCAACCGAAACAGATCCACGCCCGCGATGATCAGCTTCTGCAGCATTTCGCGCGAACAGGAAGCGGGACCAACGGTGGCGATGATCTTGGTTTTTACGAGTGGATGTTCCTGGTATTGGGCCGCGTTCATCATGAACCTTTAGCGTGAATCTATTTTAAGCAAATCATTCGCTGCGCTTTGATTTACTGGAGCAGAAGTTTCAGTTGCCGGATTCGGTTTTAAACCATTTCTGATTTACCTGCCGGACAGCTTCTCCGGAAGCTGCAACCTTGAACTTGCCTTTGAGGCTGACCGTCGTCGGTCGGATACAGGTCTGATCGTTACAGGCCTGGTATTTGATATTCAGTTCAAGTGCTTCCTCTTTCCCGGCAGCAGAGGCAGGAATTTCCAGCGTTCCCCGAATGATGGCCTGCTTTTCGTAGACCAGCAGCGGTTCGTCGAAACCAGCCACTTCGAATTTATGACCAGCCGGATATTTGATGTCGGTCAGTTTGATGTTCTGGGCCGACTTGATGCTGAAGGTCGTTGGTACGAGGAAATCGGGGCTGGATGGATTCTGATTGATGTGCCAGCCATCCTCGATGGTCAGCACAATCGCCACCTTGCACTTCTTACCAGCGGGCAGTTTGTCGACCGAGAGGTAGGCATTGGCTTTCACCAGTTTTTTCTGCTGTCCGGTCTGTCCCAGTCCAGCAGCGGCCAGCAGTTCGAGACCCGGATTGACCGAGACCAGCTGATCCGGTACTTCTACCAGTTCTACGAATTCGCCTGAGGAAAGGGAGACTGCAGACTGCTTCTGATCAGCGGGTGTCTGCAGATATTCTCCTACCGCCTGGACGAGTTGGGCACAGCGATTTGGATAGCGTTTAATCACTCGACCAAACAGCTGCAGTGTCTCATCAGCGTGCTGGCGATAGCGGGCTTCCCCTGTCAACTCGGAAAGCTGAATCAGGTTACGGGCACTGATGCTGTTACCGGATGGGATTGCAGCGTCGTATGCGTTTTTCGTGCGGGCAATCAGTTGCTCATGGTCGTGGGTGGTGAAAAAGAAGCCGTGCTCTTTCTGATCCCAGAAGAGGGTGATCTGCAGATCGGTCAGCTTGCGGGCTTCGTCCAGCCACTGCTGTTTGCCGGTTGCCTGGTGCAATGCCAGCAGTCCCTGTGTGAAAAATGCATAATCATCCAGGTAAGCGTTGAGACGGGCTTCGCCACCACGGTAGCTGCGGTAGAGGTGTCCCTCTTTATCGCGCATCTGATCGAGAATGAACTGTGCTGCTTTTTCTGCAGCGGCGGTGTAATCGGGTCGTTTCAACACACGACCTGCGGTCGCCATACCTTCAATCATCAGACCATTCCAGCTGGTCAGGATTTTATCATCCTTGAGCAGCGGCTTGCGCTGATTACGAACGGCGTGCAGTTTCTGACGCGACGCGGCCAGTTGTGAAGCGAGTTCGTCTGCACCGGTATTGTGTTTTTCGGCGAGCTTCTCCAGTGTGGTGACGCGGTGCAGCACATAGCCATGATCGAAGCGGACGGGCTCATTCAATCCGTAAAATTCGGCGAAGAGCGGGTAGTCTTCTCCCAGAATGGTTTTCAGTTCTTCCTGCGACCAGGCATAGTGTTCGCCTTCGACGCCATCCGTCTCTGCATCCAGAGCGGAATAAAAACCGCCCTGCGGATCAGTCAGCTCACGCAGCACGAAATCGACGATCCCTTCAGAGACCTGTTTGTACTGATCCTTACCCGTCTGTTCGAAAGCGCGGGCATAGAGACCGGCCAGTTGACCGTTATCGTAGAGCATTTTTTCGAAGTGGGGCACGTGCCAGTAGCGATCGGTACTGTAGCGATGAAATCCACCGCCGAGGTGATCGTAAATTCCGCCGTTGGCCATCGCGTCCAGTGTGTGATACAGCACCTTTGCCGATTCCGCTGCCGTCGGGTTCTGTTCGGCTGCCTGAATGTCATACTGCAGCAGAACCAGTTTCGAAGACGTGGGAAACTTGGGAGCGTTGGGAGTCACTTCCGAAAAATCGATCCCACCATATTCGGCATCGTAACTGGCATTGATGGAACGAACGCCCGCGATGACCAGCCGGTTTTCCAGGGGAATGGCTTCCTTAGCGCCTTCTTCCTGCTGCAGGCGGGCGACTTCTTTAGCGATGATTGTCGCGCTCTGCTGGACCTGCTCTTTGTTTTCTCCCCAGAGCTGATGCACCTTCTGCAGCACGCGGGGGAAACTCATCTGGCCTCCCTGATCGGTGGGAGGAAAATAAGTACCGCCGGCAAAAGGTTCACGATCGGGGGTGAGGAACATCGACAGCGGCCAGCCTCCGCCGGAAGGGGCGCCAATGAGGTGAAAATAGACAGAGAGTGATGTCATGTAGATATCATCGATGTCGGGACGTTCTTCACGATCGACCTTGATATTCACAAAGTTCTCGTTCATGTATTTTGCGATTTTGGGATCTTCAAATACGAGCCGCTCCATCACGTGGCACCAGTAACAGCTGCTGTAGCCGACCGAGAGGAAGATCACCTTGTTTTCCTGCTTCGCCTTTTCGAAGGCTTCGGGCCCCCAGGGATACCAGTCCACCGGGTTGTGCTGATGCAGCAACAGATAAGGGCTGGTCTCTTTGGCCAGCCGGTTCGTAAACTGCTTTTCCTGGGGCGCAGACTTCGCTTCCTGTTTCGGTTCCTGCGGGTTCTCTTCGCTGGCAGATAACATGCGAGGGCTCCCGGATGTGCTGATGACAAGCAGACAGAGAATCAGGGCGTACCGCCTCAATGATGTCGGGTTCCAATCCATTTTTATTCCTCCAGGGGCAGGCAGAAGATTCAGTGCCCTGTTGTTATAAGGGGGCTGCAATCGTTTCTTCGAAAGTCGGTTGTTCGGATGGTGGGGTACACGTATCTTATCCAATCCGACGGCAGACGACTATTTAATAATAGCAGAACGCCCAAAAATCGATACGTTCAGGCGGTGCATCAGGATCTCGGGATCACCTATTTTAACTTTTAATTGGGAACCGACACCTTCTGCAGAATCTGACGGATAATTTCCGTGGCGCGTGTCCGCTGACTTTCGCGGACCAGCGAGCGGGTGATCACACGATGCGCTAAAACGGGAACTGCTAACTTCTTAATGTCATCCGGAATGACATAGTCCCGTCCTTCCGTAAAGGCAAGACTCTGGGCCGCCTGAGAAAACGTGATCGCACCGCGGGTACTGACTCCCAGCGTCAGTTCCGGATGATTGCGCGTGACTTCGACAATTTCCAGAATATAGTCAGTCAGTGCATCATCGACGCGGACATTCCGTACGGCTTCCTGCATCTCGCGCAACTGCTTCAGCGAGACAACGGAATCCAGCGTGTTGACCGGTTCGCCGTTCCGGTGCTGGATCAGTACTTCCCGCTCGATGGCACGTTCGGGATAACCAATCTCGATACACATCATGAATCGGTCGAGCTGGTTTTCGGGCAGGGGATAAGTGCCTTCAAATTCGAACGGGTTCTGTGTGGCCAGTACAAAAAACGGGGGATCCAGGGTAATCGTCTGCCCTTCCACACTGACCTGCCCCTCGTTCATCGCTTCGAGCAACGCACTTTGTGTACGGGGAGGCGTGCGGTTGATTTCATCGGCCAGCAGCACATTGGTAAAGATGGGACCTTTGCGAAATTCGAATTCTCCCAGACTGGGGAGGAAGACATTCGAACCCAGAATATCCGAAGGCAACATGTCCGGCGTGAATTGCACGCGTTTGTAGTCGCAGTGGAGACTTTTGGCAATTGCCTTGGCCAGCGAGGTTTTACCCACGCCGGGTGCATCTTCAATTAAAACATGGCCCTCCGCAAGCAGGGTGACGATTGCCAGTTGAACCACTTCTGGTTTTCCAATGAGCACACTGGAGATGTTATCGTGAAGCGTCTTAACCAGACTGGCAGTTTCCTGCTGGGAGCGAACTTCCATTAAAGATCCATTTCTGATAGGCAAAGCTGCGGTAGCAACGGAGAGCACATATGTTTTTATATGTTCAGCTTTACTGAATTCCCGAGCGGTTTTCAACCGATAGTCCAGCCGCTTCCCGCAGGGAGGGGAATTCTAAAAAACCATTAAAAATTTTCTGTACAACTCCCGGAGTCAGATTCATTATAGAGAAGCCGATTGTAAAGAAAAACAAATTTTGTTAACAAACAGCAATGAACGGAGGAGCTGTTCAACTTTGTTCAGCTCGATTGCCAGATTCATCGAATCATCGTATCTGCATTCATTGTTTTAAAGGATTAATAATATTATGCCGGCCTCAAAACCGTCGACGGACGACACGTTCTCTCTCTCACGACGAAATTTTCTGCAAACAGGATGTGTCACAGTCACCGGCTTGAGCCTGCTCGAAAATCTGGTCATCCAGGAACTGGCAGCAGCCCCCACCTCAGCAGATCAGAGCTCCCCGGCCCTGAATCGCTTTCCCCGCATGGTCCAGGAATACTTTGCGGACCGCGTCCGGGAACAGGAAGCCAAAACCATCGCACGGCTGGACGCTTTGAAAACCAAAGCCGACGCGGAAGCCTACGTGGAATCGGTCCAGAAACGGATCCGCGAAGCATTCGGCCCCGAACCAGAGCGGACTCCGCTGAAGGCGAAGGTCACGAAAACCACCGATCGCGATACCTACACAATTGAAAACATTATTTTCGAAAGTCGCCCCGGATTTCTGGTGACGGCGAATCTTTACATCCCCAAGGGGATCACCAAACCGGTGCCCGGCGTCGTCGGCACCTGTGGACACTCCCACAACGGCAAAGCGGAAACCGCCTACCAGTCCTTCTCCCAGGGGCTGGCCCGCAAAGGATATGTCGTTCTGATCTACGATCCCATCGGACAGGGCGAACGTATACAGTACAGCGGCGATGATCTGAAATCCACGATCGGCGTCGGCGTCCGTGAGCATCTGCACGGTGGTAATCAGCAGTTTCTCGTCGGTGAAAATCTCTCGATGTGGCGTGCCTGGGATGGCGTGCGTGCCCTGGATTATCTGCTGACACGTAAAGAAGTCGATCCCAAACAGGTCGGTGTGACCGGAAACTCGGGTGGCGGAACCATGACCACCTGGTTATGTGGTGTAGAACCACGGTGGACGATGGCGGCTCCCAGCTGCTTCGTGACCACTTTCCGCCGCAACATGGAGAATGAACTTCCCGCAGATACCGAACAGTGTCCGCCGAAAGTGCTGGCGCTGGAACTGGATCATGCGGACTTCCTCGCTGCTCAGGCACCTAACCCGGTGCGAATCCTCAGTAAAGAGCGAGACTATTTTGATGTCCGCGGGGCACGCGAAGCCTACCTGCGACTCAAGCGGCTCTACAAACTGCTGGGCCATGAAGACAATGTCTCGCATTTCGTCGGTCCGACTTATCATGGCTACTCGCAGGAAAACCGGGAAGCCATGTATGAATGGTTCAACAAAGCCACCGGCATTTCGGATGAAGACAAAGAACCCAAGCTGACTATCGAAAAAGATGAGACACTCTGGTGCACCCCCAAAGGTTCTGTCGCCGATCTCGGCTCGAAACCCATTCATGAATTCACTGCCGAGCGTTCGCGGGAACTGGCAAAGCAGCGTAAAACCAAATCGGGTGCCGCCCTGCAGTCCGCTGTCGCGGAAACACTCCGGCTGAAGCATGTCGAGGGTACTCCCGATTACCGCATTCTGCGCAATCGCGGCGGTAAAGGTTATCCCGCGAAGTATGCGATCACTTACGCGGTCGAAACGGAACCGGGAATCCAGGCTGTCGTGTATCGGGTCTCCGACGAGCGCCTCTATTCGCGTCCGCCTCAGAATGCCGGTAAAAAAGCGACACTCTACCTCTCGCACGTCTCGGCCGATGCCGAACTCAAGGAAGAACCGCTGCTGAAGACCGCCAGCCAGGATAAAGAGCGCGTGCTCTACACCTGCGATGTGCGGGGAATCGGGGAATCGCTGCCCGATACTACAAACCCGAATTCCTTCTTCACCCCTTACGGTAGCGACTACTTCTACGCGGCTCACTCTGTGATGCTGGACGATCCTTATCTCGGCCAGAAAACGTTTGACGCCCTGCGTGTCCTCGACTGGCTCGCTGCCAACGGGCATACCGACGTACATCTGATTGGTCGGGGCTGGGGCGCTCTGCCGGCGACTTTTGCCGCCCTGTTCTCACCTCACGTCAAGCAGGTCACACTGAAAAATGCCCTGACATCCTTCAGTGATGTCGCCGAAACGGAGCATTATCACTGGCCTTTATCGACGCTGGTGCCGAATGTATTGACGAGCTTCGATCTACCCGAATGCTATGCTGACCTCAAGCGCAGTAAAGGTTTGACGCAGATCGCTCCCTGGGGAGCAAAAGGTGCTGACAGCTGAGAAGACGGCTAAACAGCCTTGCATCTTCACCTGAGTGCCCGCCACAATAGAGGTACGTATTCAGGCGGGCGTCATTTCTTTCTCCGATACAGGAAACTGACAACACTGTGAGCAGCGATCCTCCGATGGAAGCTTCCGATCTGGAAGCCGTCGAAAAATTACACCAGGCCTACGAACGACTTCTGCAGGAAGTGAACCACGTCGTGATTGGCCAGCACAAGGTCGTCGAGGAGTTGATGATCTCGCTGCTGGCAGGCGGACATTGTCTGCTGGTAGGAGTTCCGGGGCTGGCTAAGACACTCATCGTCCACACCCTGGCTGACACACTGAACCTCTCGTTCAACCGCGTGCAGTTCACGCCTGACCTGATGCCCGCCGACATCACCGGGACCGACGTGATTCAGGAAGACAAAATCACGGGCAACCGCGATTTCAAATTCCTGGCAGGCCCTGTGTTTGCCAACGTGGTTCTCGCCGACGAGATCAACCGTACGCCTCCCAAAACGCAGGCAGCCCTGCTGGAAGCGATGCAGGAGCATCAGGTCACCGCGGGGGGACGTAAACACAAACTGCCGGTTCCGTTCTTTGTACTCGCGACACAAAACCCGATCGAACAGGAAGGCACCTATCCGCTGCCCGAAGCGCAGCTCGACCGGTTCATGTTTGAAATCAAAGTCGAGTATCCCACCGAGGAAGAAGAGTTTGCCATCGTCAGGCAGACAACCTCGGATGAATCGTATGCAGTGAAAAAAGTTCTTGAGCTGGATGAGCTGCTTTCTTTTCAGTCGCTGGTCCGTCGCGTTCCGGTAGCCGATCATGTGATCCGGTATGCGATGCAGTTCGCCCGCATGACGCGTATTATTGCCACCGACGATGCCCGGGCGGCAGACATTCCCGATTTCATTCGCGAATATGTCAGCTGGGGTGCCGGCCCCCGCGCCAGCCAGAACCTGGTCCTGGGTGCCAAAGCCCGGACGATTCTGCATGGCAGACTGTATGTGAGCACCGACGATGTGCGAGCGGTTGCGCATCCGGTACTCCGGCATCGCATCATCACCAATTTCAATGCGGAAGCCGACGGGATGTCTCCCGATAAAATCGTCGATCGCCTGATTGAACTCATCCCCGTCGATTCCTCGCAGGAAAAACTGGATGGACGATTACCACAAGTATTTAGATCCGCAGACGCTCGCTAAAGTTCAGAATCTGGACCTGGCAGCGCGTCAGATCGTGGAAGGCTATGTTTCAGGGTCCCACAAGAGCCCCTTTCACGGCTTCTCCGCCGAGTTTGCGCAGCACCGGGAATACGCGGTGGGGGATGACCTGCGTTACGTCGACTGGAAAGTCTATGCCAAGTCGGACCGCTATTATCTGAAACAGTTTGAAGCCGAGACCAACTTCACCTGTTACCTGCTGCTCGACTGCAGCGAATCGATGCGCTACAAGTCCGCGGATGCGGCTCTGTCCAAGTGGGAGTATGGTCGACTGGTCGCTGCAGCCCTGGCATACGTCGTGATCAAACAACAGGACGCTGCGGGCTTGTGTACCGTCAGCGACAAGGTAAATGATTTTCTCCGCCCCGCCAGTCAGCCGACGCATCTGAAACAGATTTATTACACGCTCGAAAACACACCTGTCGCCGGAGAATCCGGCCTGGGTAAGGTCTTCCACGAACTGGCCGAACGCATCAACCGCCGTAGCCTGATTATCATCATCAGCGATCTGTTCGATGACCTTGAATCGGTGCTGCTGGGCCTGAAACATTTCCGGCATCGCAAACACGATGTCAGCCTGCTGCAGGTGATAGATCCCGCGGAGCAGGACTTCCCCTTCCAGGAACCGGTGCTGTTTCATGGCTTGGAAAATCTACCCGAACAGATGGTTGAACCTCGAGCTTTGAAGAAAGCCTACCAGGAGGAGTTCGAAAAGTTTCTCAAAACCGTTCAACGTGGCTGTCGCGATCTGAAACTCGATTACAGCCTGATCCGCACCGATCAGTCGCTGGATGTCGCCCTGTCCGCATTCCTGTCGCATCGTCAGTCCCGCGTCGGTTCTTAAGGATTCAGCAAGATTCATTTCATGTCCCAGACTTTGATGCAGCCCCTGTTGGCATTCGGATTCGCCAGTCCCTGGCTGCTGATGGGATTACTGGCAGCAGGGGTTCCGGTGCTGATCCATCTGCTGCACAAGCGGAAGTTCATCGAGACCGAATGGGCGGCGATGAAATTTCTGCTGGCGGCGACGAAAAAATATTCGCGGCGGGTCCGTTTCGAACAGCTGCTGATTCTGCTGGTTCGCTGCCTGATCCTGCTGCTGCTCGCGGTCGCCTTTTCGCGGCCCTACTGGTCGGTCAAAGGCGCATTCTTCGAAACCGCGGCTCCCGTACATCGAATCCTGGTGATCGACACCTCTTTCAGCATGCGCTGGCAGAACGACGGCCGGGATAAATTCGCCTCTGCCAAAGAGCTGGCTGAGACGCTGGTCTCCGATTCGAATACCGGCGATGCGTTTCAGTTGATTCAGATCTCCAGCGTTTCCCCCCAGACCCTCATTTCCCGACCCTCGCGGCAGCAGGCTTACGTACTCGATGAAATCAGTCGCCTGCAGCCCACCGAAGAATACGGCGATGTCACCCAGGCACTGCAAAGTGCGCTGGAGTTTCTGAACCAGGCGCAGGAACTCGCCCAGAAAGAAGTGATTGTAATCAGCGATTTCCAGGCGAAAAGCTGGGCGCCCCTCGAAGGGGAAGCCGGTGATGCGCGGGTGCTCTCGCTGCTGGAAGCGATCTCGAAAAAAGCGACCCTGGTCCTCAAAGATGTGGGACAGGCGGATGAACCCAACCTGGCAATCGTCGATTTCAACAGCCCGTCCGTCTTTGCCACGTTGAATCAACCGGTCCGCCTGGGTGTGACACTGCACAATTTCAGCCCCCTGAATCGAGAGGCAGTGAATCTGCAGTTGTATGTCGACGGTCAGCTGGTAAACCAGAAGCAGGTTTCGCTCCCCGCGAATACCGAAACGCAGGCCGAATTTACTCACCAGTTTACCCGGGTCGGCGATCATCGACTGGAAGTCCGCATCGGCGAAGATCAGCTTCCCCTGGATAACCGTCGCTGGAAAGTCATGCCGGTCAAGAAAGAGATCAATGTCTTGCTCGTTAACGGCAGACAGTCGGGTGAAGCCATGGGACGGGCGACCGACTTCCTCGAGCTGGCGCTGTCCCCCTCGTTGCGGGAACAACCCTGGCAGGGAGCCATCAAGCCCCAGGTGATCAGTGAAGGGGAGCTGGCCAACACCGAACTCGAACTCTACGACGCAGTCGTGATCAGCGATGTCGCGTTGTTTACCGACCATGAACGCGACCTGCTCAAAGGGTATGTCAAACGTGGGGGTGGTCTGATCGTCAGCCTGGGAGCACAGGTCGATGCGAACAACTACAACCAGACCCTGTTTCAACCCGGCTCAGGCCTGATGAATGTCAAGCTGCTGGATCGTCAGGGAGATGCAAAACAGAAATCAAAGATTTATGAATTCGACCCGCTGCAGTACCAGCATCCCGTGATTGAAATCTTCAAGGGGAATCCAGATGCCGGTCTGGAAACAACCCAGATTTATGAATACGTCCAGACCGAAGTACCGGCGAATTCAAATACGCGACTGGTGCTGAACTACGACACAGGCGACCCCGCCGTGATTGAGAGCACGCTCGGTCGAGGCAAGATCCTGCTGATCACCACGTCGCTCGACCGTCGCTGGGGCAGTTGGGCGGTCTGGCCCAGTTTCCCGCCGATGATGAATGAATTCGTACTGGATGTCGCAACAGGGAAATGGAGTCGCCGTGAATCACTGGTCGGGCAACCCCTGGAAATTCTGGCCCGGGAAGATCAACTCGCTTTGACGCCCCGCATGCAGGCTCCTGACCAGGCAGAGTATCCCCTGCGAAGCATCCTCGATCGGAATGCGGAATCCCGTATGATCACTTTCGATCAGACGCAGCTCTCCGGGATTTACGAGCTGGACTGGGGTGTGGCCTCGGCTGAAAAAATGCTGTTCGCCGTGAATGTCTCCCCACTGGAAAGCGACCTGGCCCACATCGGTCCTCAGGTAATCCCCCCGCATTATTTCCGCCGACCAGACAGCTTCGCCCCCCTGGCCGCGGAGCTGCCCGCGGAACGGACTACGCAGACAGGGCTCGCCGAAAACCTGTTGCTGACCGTGCTCGCCCTGATCGTGGTCGAGCAGCTGCTCCTCTGGCGCTTCTCCGTGGGAGCGCTGACTTTTCTGGCAGTCATGTGCCTGGCCTGTCTGAGCCTGTTTTTTCAGAGTTGAAACGTTCGGGGGCTATGTTCTCCCGGTCAGGTTTGTGATATACTCGCCGCCCCGGTTCCCTTTTGTCACCTGCAACAAGAGAAAGCGTTTACAGCATGGGCTTGAATAAAAAACAGAAGAAACAGATCGACGTCGCTCGCCAGAAAATCCAGAAACTGCGCCAGCGGTTGACCGGAGCCAAGGCGCAGATGGATGACCCTCAGGAAGTCGCCTCGCTGGAAAAAGAAATCGCCGACCAGGAAGAAATCATCAAAAAGGTTCAGGAAGGCAACTGAGCCGCTGACTGAATAGAATATCTCGTCAACTGAAATCCGATAACGTGTCTGCCGTCCATCCCCCTACGATCATTGTTGTGCATCCTAAAGAGCGTAAAAGTAAATGCTCGGTACAACCGCTGCGCAGCCGTGACGATTTCATTTTCTGGAAATTCCCCCGCAAGGAGCCGGAAAAACTGACGTCCTATGTCCGCCTCGGCATGGAAGGACCGGAGATCAGCAGGGATGATGCCGACCGCGGCTTGCTGGTACTGGATGGCACCTGGCGGCTGGCGGAAAAAATGGAAGGCGACTACGAAGAACTGCCTGTTCGCAGTCTGCCCGTCTGGGAGACCGCGTATCCGCGGGTTTCGAAACAGTTCGATGATCCAGGGGCAGGGCTTGCCACGATTGAAGCGATTTTTATCGCCTACCATCTGATGGGCTACGACACGACCGGTCTGCTTGATGAGTATTACTGGGCCGAAGATTTTCTGAAACTCAATCACGATCGACTGATTCAGAATGAACCCACCTGATCAGCAGGTTGATTCCACCGGCTCAGAAAAATCAGTCAGTGACTGATAGGTTTCGATGATCTCGCGGAGCTTCTCCCGATTGACCGGTTTGGTCGCATAGTCGGTACAGCCCGCTGCGATACATTTTGCACGGTCCCCACTCATGGCGTGAGCCGTTAAAGCAATAATGGGCAGCTTGTATCCCTGTTCGCGCAGTTTTTGGGTCGCACCGTATCCGTCCAGTACCGGCATCGACATGTCCATCAGAATTACATCGAAGGGTTGCCCCTGTTCGAGGGCATGCATCGCGTAGCGAACGGCAATTTCCCCGTTCTCAGCCAGTTTGACTCCAGCGCCTTCTTTTCTGAGCAGCATGGAAATCAGCCGCTGATTGTCTTCTCCATCTTCAGCCAGCAGCACAGAACAGCTTCGGTTCGCTGCCTGCACCGGTTTCGTGATTACGGGAGCCGGCTTGTGTGCAGCTGCTTCGAGCGCGTCCTGGGGATCATTGTAATATTCCAGAGACTCTGATTCGCCAATCTGAATCTGTAATGTGAAAGTCGTGCCGACATCGGGAGTGCTTTGGCAGGTCAGATCACCGCCCAGCATTTTTGCCAGTCGCTTACTGATGGCCAGCCCCAGTCCGGTTCCTCCGAATTTCCGAGTCGTGGAGGAATCGGCCTGGACGAAAGGCTGGTACAATCCTGCAACCTGTTCCGCGTTCATACCGATACCCGTATCGATGATTTTGAACTGCAGCAGCGGCTCAGGCGAATCCGGATTCAGGCACGATGTTTCCACCGAGACCTGTCCCCCATCGGGAGTAAACTTGATCGCGTTTCCGATGAGGTTAATCAGAATCTGTTTCAGTCGGGTGGGATCACTCTGGATCTGTTTAGGAATTTTGCCTGCAAAGGTCAGCTTAAAACTGATTTCCTGCAGCTCGGCTCGCACCTGCATCAACGACTCTACTTCCTGCAATTTTTCGATCAGCGAGAAGGGAATCTTTTCGATATTCAGACTTCCCGATTCGATTTTCGAGAGATCCAGAATATCGTTAATCAGATCCAGCAGATAATTTCCGTTGCGTTTGATGACTTCAATTAACTTGATGCTGCCCGGGCGTCCCCAGCTCTCTTCCATCAAAACATCAGTGTAACCCAGCACCGCCGTCATCGGCGTACGGATTTCGTGACTCATATTCGCCAGGAACTCACTCTTCGCGCGGGAAGCCGCTTCCGCATCCAGCGAAGCCTGACGCAGACTTGCTGCCTGCACCTCCAGCGCGCTGCGGGCCTGCTCCAGATTGTCCGTGCGGACCTCCAGTTCTTTCAACGCCTGGTCCCGAACCTGGGTCACCCGGTTATATTGACGGGCAATTAAACCGACGTCGCTGTGTTCGTCCAGATCTTCAATCGGTGCCGAATCTCCCTGGATATGCCGTTCCATGGAATTGAGCAGATCATACATTTCGGTGGTCGCTCCGTGCTCTGCCATATTCAAACCGATTTCTTCTTCTTCGGCCGTCACGCGCAGTCGCATGAACTTACTGACAACCCGCAGGGTCACCCAGCAGAAAGAGAAGCACCAGATAAAGCAGATCGTACAGCCCAGTAGCTGCACGCAGAACAGTTCCAGCCGCGAACGAGTTAAGAGTTCCGCTGGTATGAACAGCGCCACCGCCAGTGTACCCCAGACGCCGGCAAAACCATGTACGGGAATTACGCCAATCGTATCGTCCAGGCGACGCCATTCCAGAAACCAGCTGCCGGCTTCCATGACAATCGCTGCGACAATTCCGATCACCGCAGCCGCAATGGGAGACACAACATCGCAGCTGGCACTACTGGCAACCAGGGCCGCCAGCAGGCCGTTCAAAATGTTTTCAATTTCAATCTGTTTCCGCTGGTAGAACTGCCAGAGGAGCAGGGTGATCGCCCCGCAGGCTGATGCCAGGAATGTGTTGATCAGAATTTGAGGGACGTGCGCCGTGAATCCAAATTCACTACCCCCGTTGAATCCAAACCAGCCGATCCAGAGGATAAACACCCCGGTCGTCGCCAGCGTCAGATTGTGACCTTTGAATTTGCGTGTTGTCTTTTCCTGGTCCTGGTCGAAGCGACCGGTCCGCGGTCCGATAATCATGATCGAAGCCAGTGCCGCCCAGGCACCGATCGAATGCACGACCGTCGATCCACTGAAATCCCGGAATCCCAGAGACTCCAGCCAGCCGGGTGCTTTACCGGCAAAGTGACTCGTCCAGGCCCAGTGACCGAATACGGGATAAATGACGCCCCCCAGGACCACTGCCAGAATCAGGTAGGCGGTAAACCGCATCCGTTCCGCAGAGGCACCCGAAGCAATCGTGGCTGCAGTCGCACAGAGCATCAACTGAAACAGAAAGAACGCCGACAGGAAGATATTCGTCCCCGGATTGATAAACGGGAAGTGAGAAGTTCCAATCAGGCCGCCTGTCGTGGTACCAAACATCAGACCAAAACCGAAGATCCAGTACAGCACACCCACCAGACTTACGTCGACGATATTCTTAATCGCCACGTGAATGCTGTTTTTCGAGCGGGAGAGACCCGATTCCAGACAACAGAATCCCGCCTGCATAAACAGGACAAAGATACTGCAGAGCAGAACCCAGATAATGTCAATTTGCTGATGGAGATCCATAGTCGTTCATTCTCAAGTCAGTACGTATTCGATGGGAGTTTCTATCACCTTTCCACAGGCCGTCATCAGATTGATCAGAGAGCAGAGGCGAGAGAACTCGACCGAATTGATCTGCTGTCAAATGAAGTTTATGTCCCGTTCCTTCAACATGTGGCGTTAAAGCAACACATTCTGAGAAGCTTCACATTTCGAAAACTGGTGTGCGGTAATTCCCTGTATCTGAATGGAGGTGAAGGATTTAATTTGTCTAGCTGGACGAAAATCGAGCAATTATCGGAGTTGCAAATCCAATATGTTCTCTTTTAAAGACTTACGCACATCGAGCTCCCCGCAACGCAATCAGTACAACCACTACAACAATCCAGACCCAGAGATACACTTTATCCGGCACTCAACCCGAAAATTATTCGACTGATACCACTTACCTCAATCAACGCCACTGAAAATTCGAGCCACACCACTGTTGTAAGCTGCTGTTCGTTGTGTCTGTCTCTTGTGAACTCAGCCAATCCAGCGCCGCAAAAATCGAGTCAGTTGCCCGTCTCCCTTCACCGTCTGAAATAACCACTGATTCAAGTCGCCTGCTCTCCATGCCACAACGAGACCACGTTTCAAAGCGCGTTCTGTCACTTTCTGGTCTGCCTTGCTTGATTATTTTGGTGTGCTTGTTAACGTTGGGAAGATTTGCGCAGAAATTCGCTACGACATTCGCATGATAATGTACATTTGCTGTTGAAAGTGATCTAAAAAAGTGCCTAGACGCGACGACATTAAGAAGATTTTGATTATTGGCTCCGGTCCGATTGTCATCGGGCAGGCATGTGAATTTGACTATTCGGGAACGCAGGCCTGTAAGGCCCTCCGCGAAGATGGTTATGAAGTGGTGCTGGTGAATTCCAACCCCGCAACCATCATGACCGACCCGGAAACCGCTCACCGCACCTACATCGAACCGATTACCTGGCAGTACATCCAGAAAGTAATCGAAATCGAGAAGCCGGACGCACTGCTCCCCACGCTGGGGGGACAGACCGGCCTGAACGCAGCCATGGACCTTGCCCGCCGCGGGATCCTCGATCAGCTGGGCGTGGAACTCATCGGTGCCCGCGAAGAGGTCATCGCCAAAGCGGAAAGCCGCGATCAGTTCAAAGAAGCCATGACCAAAATCGGCCTCGACTGCCCTCGCAGTGCCGTGGTCCACAACATGGAAGAAGCCAATGCCGCGGTCAAAGATATCGGTCTGCCGATCATCATCCGCGCCAGTTACACCCTCGGTGGTACCGGCGGTGGGGTGGCTTACAACCGTGAAGAATTCGTAGAGAAAGTCCGCAGCGGTCTGGCCCTCTCCCCCGTGAATGAAGTTCTGCTGGAAGAATCCATCCTCGGCTGGAAAGAGTACGAGATGGAGGTCATGCGGGACCAGGCCGACAACGTCGTCATCATCTGCTCGATCGAAAACTTCGATCCGATGGGTGTGCACACCGGCGACTCGATCACCGTCGCCCCCGCTCAGACGCTGACTGACAAAGAATACCAGCGGATGCGCGATGCGACCATCGCCTGTATCCGTGAGATCGGCGTCGAAACCGGCGGTTCCAACGTGCAGTTCGCCATCAATCCCGATACGGGCCGCATGACGATCATTGAAATGAACCCCCGCGTCAGCCGCTCCAGTGCACTCGCTTCCAAAGCGACCGGCTTCCCGATTGCCAAAATCGCAGCCAAGCTGGCCGTCGGCTATCGCCTCGATGAAATCCGCAACGACATCACCCGGGAAACGCTCGCCTGTTTCGAGCCGACCATCGATTATGTCGTCACCAAGATCCCTCGCTGGACATTCGAAAAATTCCCCGATGCCGACCCGGTCCTCACCGTGCAGATGAAGTCGGTCGGCGAAACCATGTCCATCGGTCGTACCTTCAAAGAGTCGCTGCAGAAAGCACTCCGCGGCCTGGAAATCGGTCACTTCGGGCTGGGTGGCGGTAACAAGGATCTCTGGGGCACCCCCAAGCAACCCGCGCGGGACCTGATTCAATCCAAGCTCTCGATCCCCAACGACGAGCGGCTGTTCTACCTGCGGTACGCATTCAAATCCGGCATGAGCGTGGAAGAAGTCCACGAGCTCAGCGACATCGATCCCTGGTTCCTGAACCACATCCGTCAGCTCGTGGAATTCGAAGACAAGATCCGCGCCGTCTCCCGCCTGGAAGACCTGGACTATGCCTTCATGAAACAGGCCAAGCAGCACGGCTACTCCGACAAGCAGCTCGCCTTCTGGCTCGACTCCACCGAAATGGATGTCCGCCAGTACCGCAAGAGCCTGGGCATCGAAGCCACCTTCAAACAGGTCGATACCTGTGCTGCGGAGTTCGAAGCTTACACACCCTACTTCTACTCGACCTATGAAGAAGAAAACGAAACGCCGGGCAATCCCGATCACAAACGCCGCATCATGATTCTCGGCGGCGGTCCCAACCGCATCGGGCAGGGGATCGAATTCGATTACTGCTGCTGCCAGGCTTCGTTCGCCCTGCAGGAACTGGGTATCGAAAGTATCATGGTCAACTCGAATCCCGAAACGGTCTCGACCGACTATGACACCTCCGACCACCTCTTCTTCGAACCGCTGACCACCGAGGATGTGCTCAATATCTGCGATCGTATGCAGCCGGATGGCGTCATCGTGCAGTTCGGCGGACAGACTCCGCTTAACCTCGCCCGGGGACTCGAAGCCGCTGGCATCAACATCATCGGCACCAGCCCCGAAATGATCGATGCAGCCGAAGACCGTGAACGCTTCCAGGCAATTCTCGAGAAGCTCGAACTGCATCAGCCTCCGAACGGCATCGCCACGAATATCGAGAGCGCCCGCAACGTCGCCCGCAAAATCAGCTACCCGATTCTGGTTCGCCCCAGCTACGTGCTCGGCGGCCGGGCCATGGAAATCTGCTATGACGAAGAATCGCTGGTCCGCTACATGAACGAAGCGGTCAGTGCCTCTCCCGATCATCCGGTCCTCGTCGATCAGTTCCTCGAAGACGCGATCGAAGTCGATGTCGACGCCATCTCCGACGGCATCACCACACTGGTCGGTGGCGTGATGGAACACATCGAAGAAGCCGGCGTGCACTCCGGTGACTCGGCCTGTGTCCTGCCACCTCACTCGCTCCCCGAATCCGTCATCGACGAAATCAAACGGGCCACGCACGCCCTCGCTCGCGAACTCAAGGTCAAAGGCCTGATGAATATCCAGTTCGCGGTGAAGAAGACCGAAGACGATTACATCGTCTACATCCTCGAGGTCAACCCGCGTGCCAGCCGGACGTCGCCCTTCGTCTCCAAGGCCACCGGGCTTCCACTGCCTAAAGTCGCCGCCAAAGTCATGGCGGGTGTCTCGCTGCTGGAACAGAACGTGACCAAAGAACCGAAACCCAAACACACCTCGGTCAAAGAGAGTGTCTTCCCCTTCTCCCGCTTCCTGGGCGTCGACATCATCCTCGGCCCCGAAATGCGGTCCACCGGGGAAGTCATGGGAATCTCGGAAGGCTTCGCCATGGCCTTCGCCAAGAGTCAGCTTGCAGCGAATACCAACCTGCCTTCCGAAGGCACCGTCTTCATCAGCATGGCTGACCTCTATAAAGATATGATCATCGATCCCGCACGACGGCTGATCGACCTCGGCTTCAAAATCGTCTCGACCTCCGGCACCGCCCGCGTTCTCCGCGAAGCAGGCCTCGAAGTCTCGACCGTCAAGAAGCTCAAAGAAGGTCGTCCCAACCTGCTGGACATGATGGCCAACCAGGAAGTCCAGTTCATCTTCAACACGCCCAGCGGCAAAGGCTCGCGGACGGACGAAGGCAAAATCCGCTCGGCATCGGTTTCGTATGGCGTGACCTGCGTCACCACGATCCCCGGCTGCCTCGCGGTTGTCAAAGCCCTCGAAGCACTCGCTGAAGATGCCACTCCCCAGGTCCGTGCCCTGCAGGACTGGATGGCCGATCTCTAAACGCAATCTCAAGTCGCTGTGCTCCTCATTTCTGTTAGGAGCACAGCCTTGTCTGATCAATCCCTCAGCGGTTCCGCTTCTTACGTTTGGCATACGTGTCGCGTCGCTTCTCGGCGTGAAACACAAAATAGCCGTCAATCTCGTGCACTTCGGTCCCCCCGAAAATGCTCGTCAGCTTCTTCTGGTACCACAGCCGTCGCCGTGTGACCATCACCATCCGTCCGCCGACCTTCAGCCGGTTGAATCCCTTCATGATAAACTGCTTGGCGACCGCAAAATCCTCATGGTAAGGCGGATTCGAGAGAATCCAGTCGAAATCGGTCTCGCGGTGATCCTGTAATCCGTCGCTCTGCAAAATCGTCACCCCCGTAACCTGGTTCCGTTCGGCGTTCTGTCGAGCCACTTTAACCGCCCGGGCATCGATGTCCGTCATTACCACATTCTCCGGCCCCACAATCGAAGCCGCCAGAATCCCCACCACGCCCCAGCCGCACCCCAAATCCAGCACCCGCTCTCCTGGTGCAAATGTCACCGTCGAGAGCATCGCTTCCGTTCCCCGATCCAGATTCTGGGGAGAAAATAATTCCGCCGCAGTTTCAAACTGGAACTGCCGACTATGATAGGTAAGGGAGAATGGCATACAGGCACAACAGGTCTGGAGTTAAGAACGATTTTGTGTTAAGAAACCTTAACACTCGCAGGTCTGGATTCACACTCCAGATTACTGTATCTTCTGTGGAAACATACACATCCGACCTGGATTTCTCCATGGCCCGTCCTGGGTTTCCTGTGATGTAGATTTGATTTTTTCGGCACTGATACCTCAGCGGGCAAGGATCTGGCGTATGGAAAAAGGCGCTCACCCCCATTTCAAACCGGGACTCACCACCTGGATTCTCACGAGTCTGGTGCTGGGGATCTCCTGTGGTTTGTTCTTTGGCGAACTGTGTGCGCCCCTGAAAACGGTCGGCGAGATCTTCATTGGGCTCCTGCAGATGACCGTGCTCCCCTATATCACGCTCTCCCTGATCCTCAACCTCGGACGGATCTCCATCCGTCAGACCAGGCACATGGCCCTTACCGTCGTCAGCCTGATGCTCATCCTCTGGTGCATCGGCCTGTTCACAGTCTGCCTGATGTCGCTCTCCTTTCCCTTCTGGCAGAAAGGCGCCTTCTTCAGTACCAGTATCATCGAAGGCCCCCAGACGGAAAGTCTGTACGATCTGTTTATCCCGGCGAACCCGTTCTTCTCGCTGGCCAATAACGCCGTCCCCGCCGTGGTTATCTTCTCCATCGGTGTCGGCATCGCGTTGAGCACCATCCCCAAACGCGAACAGCTCCTCGCACCACTGTCCGTCGCCGTCAATGCGTTGATGAAACTCAACCGCTTCGTCGTGCATCTCTCCCCCTTCGGAGTCTTCGCGATCGTCGCTTACGCTGTCGGCACACTCCCCTTTGAAAAGTTCGGCCTGCTGCAGGCCTACCTGATTTCCTACACCGTCGCCACGCTGATTCTGACCGTCGGCATTCTTCCCATGCTGATCTCCATCTGTACCCCGGTCCGCTACTGGGATGCCCTCCGCGTCTCCCAGCCAGCCGTCATCGCAGCCTTCGTCCTCAGCAGTACCTTCGCCGTCCTCCCCATCATTGTGGAATCGGCGCGGGAAATTCTCGAACGCTACAAACTGGAAAAAGATGAAACCGGCGGTTCGCCCGACGTGTTGATTCCCCTCGTCTTCCCCTTTCCCGATATGGGACGTATCGTAGGGCTGATCTTCATTCCCTTTTCCGCCTGGTTCTATGGCTCCAGCCTGATGCCCGATCAGTACCCTAAGTTTCTCTCGCTGGGCATGGCCGGCTCCTTCGCCAAACCCGCGGTCACCATCCCCTGGCTGCTCGACCTGATGCATATTCCCCACGACATCTTCCAGCTCTACCTCGCGGTCGGCGTCTATACCACCCGCCTGGGCGATGCCCTGCGTTCGGTCTACCTCTTCTCCTTCGCAATCCTCACAGCAGCTTCGCTCTCGGGAACGCTCAAGGTGCAGTGGAAACGCTTTTTCATCTACACGAGTCTCTCGCTGGTCATGGCAGGCATTGTCATCGCCAGCATTCATACGGTCCTTGAATATACATTCAAAAACCTCTACCAGTCCAAAGCGATGATCGCCGACCGCCAGCTGCTCTTCCCCGGCGTCAAGGAAACCATCCTCAAAGAATCGACTCCCAATCCGGATCCGATCCAGCCCGGTGAAACGCGTATCGAACGTATCCGCAAGCGTGGCAAAATCCGGCTCGGCTTCGACGCCAAACGACTGCCGTTCTCCTACTTCAACGATCGTGGCGAACTCGTCGGCTTCGACATCGACATGGCCCATCGCCTGGCTCTCGACCTGGGCGTCGATATCGAGTTCGTTCCCTTCCGGCCACAAACCCTGATCAAACAGCTGCAGGAAGATCATTTCGATCTCGCCATGTCCGGACTGGAAGGCACCATCGAACGAGCCACCGCCTTCCCCGTCGCCGACTCTTACATGGACGTCACACTGGCCATGGTCCTGCATGACTACCGTAAAGTCGAGTTCCTCGAATTCGAGAAACTCCGGCATTCCCCCGATCTCAAAATCGCCGTGGTCGCCAACAGCTTCTTTGACGAAAAAGCTCACACGTTCTTCCCCAACGCCAGCTTCGTCTCCATCAATTCCGAGGAAGACTTCTTCGAAGAAAAAGCCGACGGTGCCGACCTGCTGGTCACCAGCGCCGAAGCCGGTGCCGCCTGGACGCTCCTCTATCCCGAGTTCTCCGTCATCAACCCCCTCAAGAAAAACGTGAAGGTCCCCATGTATTACCTGGGCGCCCACGACATCGAGTTCGAAGAATTCATGGAAGTCTGGCTCGAACTCAAAAAGAAGGAAGGCGTCTTCGATGAACTCTACAACTACTGGATCCTCGGCAAAGATATTAAAGACGCCGAACCCCGCTGGTCCATCATCCGCAACGTCCTCCAATGGGTAGACTGAATCCAAAACCAGAATCAGCATCGACACCACCCCGTCAAGCTCTCCTGAAAAGATTATTCATATGGGTGGGCTCGGATGCACATCCGAGCCGAGCGCAGCGAGCAGGAGGTCGCAGCTGCCGTTCTCAATATAAGATGTGCCTCTCTGACTGTAATTGAGACGAAATTCAGGACTTTTCGTGGACCATAAAATTTCTCACCTATCATGGTTCCCCCCCAGATTTCTCACCACACGTCCCCTTTTCCTGCTATACTGTACACACATGAATTGACCCGTCATTGTTCAATCGATCCCGTCAGGAACCAGCCATGTCCGTTCGTCTGCTCCTCAGCCTCACACTCCTGTTCTGTCTGACCTCCCCAACTTTGAGTACCGCTACCGACCCCGACCCAACCCCCGCAGTAAAGCGCGAACTCAATGCCGCGGAAACAGAACACGCGCTGCAACTCCTCGCGGAAGAACTCACCAAAAATCTCGACGCCATCCACACCTGGCAGGGAACATACCTCTTTCAAAATCAAGTCCGGTTAACTGATCCACGAATTACCAAAGATTCCAACTGGCAAACCACCCAGGGACAGTACACCTTCTGGCTGGACGAAATTCACGACCGCCTGCGGGTAAATTACCATAAAACCAGAAAGCCCGATGAGTTCAACCTGCTCACGCCACAGACTCCCATAAAAGTGGTTCACGCCACAAACACCCAATGGATCGTCCAGGGTCTGGACGTCTGGGAATTGGGTGAAGATCGGTTCGGCTCCGTCAAAGGTTTTCCCGAAGGAATCCTGATCCCAGGCTCCAAAGGTCGCGTTCTGTTTCGCAAGCTCAGGTTTGAATCCGAACACAACGGTCTCTTCTTCGATCCCCGCGAACTGGTTGGCAACGGCTCCCACACCTTTGCCCGAACCTGTCGTATGTACGCCGACGCACTGAGCAGCAAACCAGGCACTGAAGAGAATTCCAAAGTTACCAAACGGGTTATGATCACCGAACTCACTCCGGACTCGAATCACCGTCAATACCTCGTCAAAATCGATTATAACTCACCAGAAATCGAAGCTGCCCCCATCCGCTCTGAAACAACCTACGACTCCCGCTTTGGTTTCAACGCCATCAAATACGAACAGTTCCGTGGTTCAAGACTCATCCATAAACGCACCTTTCTTTACAATCAGGTCGGCGATATCTTCTTACCTCACGAAGTCGATGTGGTCCGCTTTAGTTCCCGGTTGGCAGACCAGACAGAAATCGACCTTCGCCAGAACTTCAAACTGGTCGAATCAAAACTCAACCAGCCTCTCGATACAAATCAGTTCGAAATCAAATCACTCCAGCTGAAACCCGGCGAACGCATCGTCGACCAGATCCGCGGCAAAGCCTTCGTCCAATACGAAGGCCAGCTGGTCCCCGCCAGCCAGTTTCCCCTGTTAATCAAATAGACTCGAATCACATTCCACATCCCAACGCTCCAGAATTTTCGTCTCTTTCGTGGTTCCATATCCTCATTCCCCTGATCCGTTTCCCACCTGAATACCTCCGCACCACTGCCCCACATCCACGACACAAACTGAACTTGATTCCCTCCCGCCGATCCCTATGTTTCCCCCCTGGCTCGCGCGCGAGACGGGTCTATGAGCACCGAAACACAGCCCACCACTGACACAGCAGCACCTGAATCTCCGTCGTTTTTCACTATAGATCCACCTGTTTTCTGAGAACCGGTTCCCCAGAAACAGGTCCCCCAAGCGAGACAAAATCAGGCCACAGCGGGACAAATTCCGGGCCAGACCAGGACAAAATCCGGTCACATCAGGACAAAATTCTGTCTTGACCTCCCCGTGCCTTTGAAGATGATTCCAAAACATCAAACATGCCTCCTGCAACACAGAACATGTAGGGGCGGACCCATGTGTCCGCCCGCCCGATAAAACCCAACAATTCGCCTGAGCGGCAAAGCGCTAGTAACTCCGATTACAAATAGTTTCCCACCAAAGCAAATTGTTGCCATTGCTTCCTGGTTTT